>JAYWHQ010000232.1:0-3833 GCA_043777655.1 Allobosea sp.
GACCGCCTGCGCGCCTGCATTCACAACGTCGCTGACCTGCTGGACGGTGACCACTGTGCCCGCAACCGTCAGCACCTCAGGCACATGCCGAGCAATCGCTTCGAGCGAGGCCATGGCCGAGGGGCGCCGGAGCGTGACCTCGACCACATCAATCCCGCCCTCGGCCAAAGCCTGCGCCAAAGGCACGGCCAGCGTCACATCTTCGATCACGACAACAGGCACGACGCCGCAGGCCGAAATGCGCGCGATGCTGGCGGCGATTGTTGGGGAGGATGACATGGGATTGATCCTTGTTACGTCTCACGCGCCCAGAAAATCCCTGCAGGTGTTGCGTTGTCCAGCAGCAGCGCGACTGGCAGGTCGCGCGTGCCTTCGAGCACGGCCTTCAGCACATCCTGCTTGGCTTTGCCTGCAACAAGCAAAGCTGTCCAGCGCGCGGCGCGCAAACGCGAAGGCGACAGTGACAGGCGCGGCACGAGGCCATCGGGATAGCCAGCGACGACATGCCTCTCCGGTCCGGCCTCGCGCCAGCTGGCACCGCCCGGAAACAGCGATGCGATGTGCCCGTCCTCGCCCATGCCGCTGACAAGGACATCGAGCCGCGGCAAGTGCGCCAGCTCATCCGAAAGACGCGCGGCAGCCCGTTCCGGATCGGCAGCCTCATCATGCAGCGAAACATAGGCTGATGTGCCGCTGCCAACCGGGCCAAAACAGGTGCGGATCATGCGTTCATTCGATTGCGGATCATCTGGCCGCACGCGCCGTTCATCTGTCGGCATCACGATGACGGATCGCCAGTCGACGTCCTGCAACGCGAGTGCTTCGAGAAAACGCCTTGGCGTGCTGCCGCCGGGCACAGCGATCAAGGCTTGGCCACGCGCGCGGCTCGCGTCACGAAGCTGATCTGCAACAGCTGCCGCCAGCGCCTGCGACGCTTCGGACAACGTCCCGAACTCCAGAAAACGAGCGTTTGCGACGGGCATTGTTCAGGCTCCGTGGTCAGGATCGACCCACGAAAAGCCGTCCCGCTCGATCAGACCGACAGCTTGCGCCGGGCCAAACGTTCCTGCCGCATAGCGATGGGGCTGGGGATAGAACTCGCGCCAGCCATCAAGGATAGGGTCGATCCAGGTCCAGGCCTGCTCCACCTCGTCGCGACGCATGAACAGCGTCTGGTCGCCCCGGATCGCATCGGTCAGCAGGCGCTCATAGGCATCAGGCGTACGGATGTTGAAGGCGGTGTCATAACGCAGATCAAGAGTGCGCGGCACGATCTGCAGCTTGCCGGAGCCCGGCACCTTCATCATCAGCTGCAACTGCACGCCGTCATTGGGCTGGAGGCGGATGACCAGCCGGTTGGCGGCCAGACCTGAATCTCCCAGCGCGCTGCCGAAGATCGAATGCGGCACGGGCTTAAACGTGACGGCGATCTCGGAATAGCGCTGTGGCATGCGCTTGCCGGTGCGCAGATAGATCGGCACGCCAGCCCAGCGCCAGTTGTCGATGTGGCAGCGCAGCGCGACGAAGGTCTCGGTGCTGCTCGGCCTGCCAAGCTCGTCGAGATAGCCACGCACGGAGGCGCCGTCGATGCTGCCCGGCCCGTATTGCCCGCGCACGGTGGCGCGCTGCACGTCGGCGCCGGTGATGGGCCTGAGCGCCTTCAGCACCCGCAGTTTCTCGTCGCGGACGGCGTCTGCATCGAGCATGTTGGGCGGCTCGCTTGCAAACAGGCAGAGCAGCTGCAGCACATGGTTCTGCACCATGTCGCGCATGTGGCCCGACTTGTCATAATAGCCGGCACGCGCTTCCAGCCCGACGGTTTCTGCGACCGTGATCTGGACATTGTCGATGTCGCGGCTGGACCATGAGCGTTCGAACAGCGTGTTGGCAAAGCGCAGCACCAGCAGGTTCTGCACGGTTTCCTTGCCGAGATAATGATCGATCCGGTAGGTGCGTGATTCGGGCAGGATTTGCGCCACTGCATCATTGATGGCGCGCGCCGAGGCCAGATCGCGCCCCAGCGGCTTTTCCAGAATGACGCGCGAGGTCGGCGTGAGGATGCCGGCCGACGCAAGGTTGCGGCAGATCGGGATGAACAGATCAGGCGGCGTCGACAGATAGAACGAGCGCACATGTTCGCTCTCGCCCAGTGCTTCCTTCAAATGAGCGAAGCTTTCGGGCGCATTGGCATCCACCTGCACAACGGTGAGCCGACGCAGGAACGACTCGATGGCGGGCGCAGGCAGCCCCTCATTGCCGAGCCTTTCGCCAATCTGGCGCGGCAGCGAGGCCACGTGTTCGGGCTGTCGCGCCACGCCGATGATCCGGCTGTTTTCCGGCAGCACGCCTTCAAGATCACGCTGCGCCAGCGCCGGAAAAAGCTTGCGCATGGCAAGGTCGCCGCTGGCACCGAAAATAACGAGATCGAAGGTCGGCACCGGCGTGCGGGCCGGGGCAACGCCAGCACCCAAGGCAGACAACGGGTCAATCAAGTTTGCAGGTCCTGAACAGCTGGCCGGAGAGCGCGAATCTCTCCAGAGGGCACGCTGCTGGGTCTGCGGTCAATCCGAAACATCAGTTTGCTGCAGACGCTGCACCAACATCCCAATAGAGCCCCGCCATCAGGCCCAGCCCCTCACGCGCAATGCTTTTGGGCAAGTGCTCGTCTGGCGCATGCTGCGAGCAGCCGGGATAGGAATGCGGCACCCAGATCGTCGGCAGACCCAGAACCTCGGCAAAGATGTCATTGGGCAAGGCCCCGCCAAGATTGGGCAACACAGCGACGGGCGCACCAGCAGTCAATGACAGCGATTCGCGCGCAAACACGGCCCAGGGGCTGGCCGGATCAAGCCGCGTGGCACGGAACGCCTCGTCGCGCGTTGGCCTTACTTGCACCTTATGGAATCCATGCCGGTCAAGGTGGCGGCGGATCGCAGGCAGCACCTTTTCTGGATCGACACCCACGACAAAGCGCAATTGCATTGTGGCACTGGCACTTGGCGGGATGGCATTCACCGGCGCCTGCGGCTGGCCGCAGGTGAAGGCCAGCACCTCAAGATTGCACCAACCGAACACCTTTTCGGCGGCACTCAGGCCTGGCTCACCCCACCAGGCATCGATCTGCGGATCATCCGGGCCGGGGCTGGGCGCGCAATCCAGCAGCGCCTGCCTCACGCTTTCGGGAATTGCATCCGGCACCAGCTCTGGCACGCGGAGCTGGCCGGTCGGGCCCACAAGGCAGGCAATGGCATGGCTGAGCATGATGCCGGGATTGGCCAGCAAGCCGCCCCAATTGCCCGAATGGTGGCCGCCTTCACGCAGCACCAATGACAGTTCGAAACCCAGAGCACCGCGCGCGCCCAGAAACATCGTCGGTCGCGCCAGCGCCAGACGCGGCCCATCCGACGCAATCAGCACATCGGCAGCCAGCAGATCGGCATGCTGCCGGCACAGTTCGCGCAGGCCCGGCGAGCCCACCTCCTCGCCCATCTCGATGATGAACTTGGCGTTGAAGCCAAGCTGTCCGCGCGTGGCGATGACGCTGGCCATGGCAAGAATGCCGGTGAGGTGCTGGCCCTTGTTGTCGGCCACGCCACGGCCAAACCAGCGGTCGCCCGCATCGTCCAGCAGGAAGGGATCGCGCCCCTCCTTCCACTCGCCCGCCTGCCCGCGCGTGACATCGCCATGGCCATAGCCCAGCACAGTGGTCGCGCTCGACGATTCATGCCTTTCAGCGAAGAGAAACGGCCCTTTTGCCTTGGGATGGGTCAGAATACGGCAGGAAAACCCCGCTTTTTCCAGCAGGGGCCTGATACCCGCATCAACATAGGCCG
>JAYWHQ010000233.1:0-3829 GCA_043777655.1 Allobosea sp.
CTGCATGCCGAAGGCTGCGTGGGTCGCCAGCCTCAGGACATCAGGATGGCCAGGGGCACGGTCGCCGTCGAGCACGGCCGGCATATGGCCGGCACGCGCCAGCCGGAAGCCATGCATCGCGCCCTCGCTCCAGCGCGTGTCGCCCAGAACGGCACCTGCGCCCTCGGGCAGGCTGGCGGGGAGCCATGCTGCATCCGACGGCATGTCGGGATCGGCATAGGAGATCACCATCCGCTCGCCCGCCTTGTCGACCAGAATGGCGGAAACGGGCGAACGCAAACCGGCAAAGCGGCGCGCAAACTGTGTGTCGACTTTCTCGGCGGCCAGCCCGTCGATGATGGCTTGCGCCGTCGCATCAGCACCCAGCCGCGTCGCCAGCCAGGAGCGCCCGCCCAGCCGCGCAACCGCGACCGAAGCGTTGGCCGCAAGCCCGCCGCCAATCACCGCCAGATCACGCGCACGGTGCTTTTCCGGCTTCGACGGAATGGCGTCGAGACCGTACACATAGTCCAAAACGGCAATGCCAATGCAGAAAACGCCCGTCATATCACCAAATTCAGTTCACTTGCCCGCCGGGCACACCCGGAAAACAACTGTTTTGCGCGGCTTATCGGAGCACCAGGCGAGCCTGATGCGATTCCTGCGAAAGACCCAGTTGCCATAAAATCTATCAAGTCTTATATCTTTTACAAGACTGGATCGAAAGGGTGTTGACGGGTCATGCCATCAGCCTCCAATCTGGCAGTCAAGAATGACGGCGCGGCCCTCGGGTGACAGTGCCGCGTGCAGGGGAAGGAGAACCAGGTGGCCGGAGTTTCCGTTCGCAAGGTCGTCAAGACCTTTGGCAAGGTGGATGTCATCCATGGCATCGATCTTGATTTCCGTGATGGCGAGTTTGCCGTGCTCGTCGGCCCGTCTGGCTGTGGCAAATCCACGCTGCTGCGCATGATCGCCGGGCTGGAATCCGTGTCTGGCGGCGAAATCTCCATTGGCGAGCGCATCGTCAACGACCTGCCCCCGCGCGACCGTGACATCGCCATGGTGTTTCAGGATTACGCGCTTTATCCGCACAAGACCGTCTACGAGAACATGGCGTTCGGCCTGCGCATGCGCGGCATGAGCGCAGCCGAGATCAAACCGCGCGTGCAGGAAGCCGGCGACATCCTGCAGATCAGCCATCTGTTCGAGCGCAGGCCGGGCCAGCTCTCGGGCGGCCAACGCCAGCGCGTCGCCATGGGTCGCTCCATCGTGCGGCGGCCCAAGGTGTTCCTGTTCGATGAGCCTCTGTCCAACCTCGATGCGCAGTTGCGCGGCGAGGTGCGCATCGAGATCAAGAAGCTGCATCAGGCGTTTGGCACCACCATCATCTATGTGACCCACGACCAGGTGGAGGCGATGACGCTGGCCGACCGTATCGCCGTGCTGAACGCTGGCCGGCTGGAGCAGTTTGCCGCGCCCGATGACATTTACAACCGCCCGGCCAGCCGCTTTGTGGCGGGCTTCATGGGCTCGCCGCCGATGAACTTCATCAAGGCGACCATCAACCCGGACGGGCGCAGCATGGTCTGGCCCGGCGGGCCGTCATTGGCGGTGCCTTCCGTGCTGCATTCCCAAAGCCAGCGGCTGGCGGGCAGGGAGGCTTCGATTGGCCTTCGTCCCGAACATGTCGTGCCGGGCGATGGTGCCGACACATTCGAGGCAAAGGTCGAACTGGTGGAGCCGCTTGGCTCCGAGACGCTGGCCATGCTGCGCATCGGCGAGGCCAGCGTCACCGGTCGCTTTCCGCCCGACATGAAGGTGAAGCCCGGCGACATGGTGAAAGTGTCGCTGGCGCTGAACCGCATGCGCTTTTTCGACCCCGACACCGGCCTGACACTGGCTGCCTGAGTTTCAGCCTAACGCTCTTCACACCTGTCCCATTCGCTGCCTGCAAGGCAGCACCCAATGACCGGAGGAACCTCACATGAAACGGACTTTCATCCTTGCCACGCTGGCTGCAGGGCTCTCGTTCAGCGTCTCGAGTGTCGCCATAGCGCAGACCACATTGCGCATCTTCACGGGCGGCCAGCAGCGCCCTGATGTGATGCGCAAGATTGCCGATGAGTATGAAAAGCGGAATGCCGGCATCAAGATCGAGGTCGAAGTGGGCGGTGCCACTTCCGAGCAGCAGCAGCAATATCTCAACACCGTGCTGGCCTCCAAGGATTCAGCACTCGACGTGATCCTGATCGACGTCATCCGTCCGGCGCAATGGGCGGCCGCCCAATGGGCCGAGCCGCTCGATGCCTATCTGGGCGCGGAGAAGGACGCCGTGATGGCCAAGTATGTCGCGGCCTATCGCGAGGCCAACATCGTCAATGGCAAGGTCATCGCCCTGCCCTATTTCGCCGATGTGCAGCTGCTCTATTACCGCAAGGACCTGCTGGAGAAGCATGGCGTGCAGCCGCCCAAGACCTGGGCCGAGCTGAAGGCTGGCGCCGAGAAGATCATGAAAGCGGAAGGCAATGCCAACCTGTCGGGTTTCCAGACAGCGGGCGCACCCATCGAGGGCACCGTCTGCACCTATCTGGTGCCGATGTGGGGCGCAGGCGGCGCGCTGACCGATGCCGCTGGCAAACTGACCATGAACACTGATGCTGCCAAGAAGCCGTTCGAACTCTGGGCTGATCTCAAGGCGGCCGGCATCACCCCGCCGAACCTTGCCGAAATTCCGACAGACCGCATCCGCCAGAATTTTCAGGCCGGCAACCTGCTTTTCGGCATGACCTGGGGCTATGTCTGGCAGCGTTCGCAGAATGATGCCGACTCGACCGTGAAGGACAAGGTTGGCGTCGTGCCATTGCCGGGCTTCACGGCAGACAAGGCCGCGACCTGCATTGGCGGCTGGCAGCTGGCGGTTTCGTCCTTCTCCAAGAACAAGGCCGAGGCCTACCGCTTCGCGCGCTATCTGTCCTCGCCGGAAGTCTCGAAAATGCAGGCTATTGCTGCCTCGCATATGCCGGTCTTCCCGGAGGTCTATACCGATCCTGACGTGCTGAAGGCCAACCCATGGTTTGCCCAGGCGCTGCCAGTGGTGCAGACGGCGCGTGCGCGGCCTGTGTCGCCGTCCTATCCGAAAGTGTCGGAGGTGATGCGCACCAACATGAACGCCTTCCTCGCCGGCTCGAAGACAGCTGATGCGGCGCTGGCCGACATGACCAAGGAACTCAGCACGATTTTCCGCTGAGCCTGAACTCAAGGAGCGCGACCATGGCCCGGCCTGCCCTGTCACCGCGTGAACGCTCGGACCGACGCCTCGGCTTCATGCTGCTGGCGCCGGCCTTCCTGCTGCTGGCGACTGTCGTGCTCTATCCCATTGCGCAACTGATCCGCACCAGCTTCTCCGAGAACAAGCTGACGGAACCGTGGCTGGCCAAGCCGTGGATCGGCTTTGACAACTACTCCAAAGCGCTCGGCGACGAGCGCTTCTGGGAGGCGAGTTGGCATACGTTTCTCTATATCATCGTCACCGTGCCGGGCGCGGTCGGCATCGGACTGGGCCTGGCGCTGCTGGCCAACCAGCCCTTCAAGGTAAAATGGCCAGTCAGGCTGGGGTTGCTCTTGCCATGGGCGCTACCGCTGGTCTTTGCCGGGCTGATCTTCCGCTGGTTCTTCGAGTTCCAGCAGGGGCTGGTCAACAACGTGCTGCTGATGCTGGGCCTGTCCCCCGTCAACTGGCTGACGCAGGAAGGCCCCGCCTTCTTCGCCATCTGCGTCGCGATCATCTGGAAGACGTCGAGCTTTGCGGCGCTGGTGCTGCTGGCGGGCCTGCAGACCATCCCGAAGTCGC
>JAYWHQ010000234.1:0-3819 GCA_043777655.1 Allobosea sp.
GCGACCACCAAGGATGTTGAACTGGGTCTGGCCATTGGGCAGGCCAAGCTCGGCCGTGATCATCACCTTCGGGCTGCCGCCGAAGATGTATTCGCCAAAACCGATCAGGAAATAGGTCAGCCCCACCGTCGCCATCAGCATGATGATTTCGTTCTGGTTGACCAGCGGCCTCAGCACGATGCGCTCCACCAGCCAGGCCAGCACGAACATGGTGCCGATGGCGATAATCAGCGCCAGGATGGCGACCACAGTCCCCGTCGGCAGGCCCATGCGCTGCGTCATGATTTCATAGGAGCCGACCAGTGTCAGCGCTGAAAACACCACCATGATGCCCTGCGCGAAGTTGAACACGCCGGACGCCTTGAAGATCAGAACGAAGCCGAGCGCGATCAGCGCATAGAGCACCCCTGCGACCAGCCCTTCCCACAGGGTCTGCACCAACAGATCAGGCAGGTCCCACATGTCGATGAACGGAGCCGCCAGCACGTTGTGGCCGACCGAGCCCTTGGGCATGGCCCCGCCCTGCACCAGCAGCACGATGGCGAGCGCGATAGCGCCGAACACGCCGAGCACCTTCATGGTGGCCACCATCGCGGGCGAAAGCAGCGGTTTTGCGGGTGCGGTCTGTGCGATGGACATGTTCAGCCCCTCAATGCGCCACGCCGAGATAGGCGTCGATCACGGCCTGGTCTGACTTGACCACATCCGGCGTGCCGTCCGCGATCTTGCGGCCATATTCGAGTACGACGACGCGGTCGGACAGGTCCATGACCACGCCCATGTCATGTTCGATCAGCGCGATGGTCGTGCCGAAGGTCTGGTTCACATCGAGGATGAAGCGGCACATGTCCTCTTTCTCCTCCAGGTTCATCCCGGCCATAGGCTCGTCGAGCAGCAGCAGTTCAGGCTCCATGGCCAGTGCCCGGCCGAGTTCGACGCGCTTTTGCAGGCCGTAGGGCAGCTTGCCGACAGGAATCTTGCGGATGGCCTGGATTTCGAGAAATTCGATGATGTCTTCGACCTTGCGGCGATGCGCGATTTCCTCGTTGAGCGCAGGGCCATAACGCAACAGCTGCCAGAACAGCCCGACATTCATCTTCAGCGTGCGCCCCGTCATGATGTTGTCGAGCGTGCTCATGCCCTTGAACAGCGCCACGTTCTGGAAGGTGCGGGCGATGCCCGAGGATGCCGCCTCGTGCGGGCGAACCCTCGTGCGCCGCACGCCCTTGTAGGTGATGTGCCCTTCCTGCGGGAAGTAGAAGCCGTTGATGCAGTTCAGCATCGAGGTCTTGCCGGCGCCGTTCGGGCCGATGATGGCGCGGACCTCGCCCTTCCTGATGTCGAACGATACATCCGAGATCGCCTTCACCCCGCCAAAGCGCAGGGAGACATTCTCGACGCTGAGCAGCACCTCGCCCTTGGCGATGCCGCCGGTCGCGGAATGGGGAGAAACATGCAGCATCACGCGGCCTTTCCGATGGTGGCGGCCGGGAAATGATGGGCATCCTTGACCTTCACGCGGGCCGAGATCGTGCCCTTGCGGCCATCCTCGAAGGTCACTTCGGTGGAGATGTCCGCCTCTGTCGAACCATCGTAGAGCGCCTTCACCAGCGGCGCATAGCGCTCGCCGACAAAGCCGCGCCGCACTTTCTGGGTGCGGGTGAGTTCGCCATCGTCGGCATCCAGTTCCTTGTGCAGGATCAGGAAACGCTTCACCTGCGCCGCCGCCATCATCGGCTCGGCGGCCAGAGCCGCGTTCACCTCGTCCACATGGGCCGCGATGATCTTGTAGACATCCGCGTGGCCTGCGAGTTCCTGGTATGAGCCATAAACCACGTTGTTGCGCTCGGCCCAGTTGCTGACGGCCGTGAGATCGATGTTGATGAACACCGAGACGAAATCCTCGCCCTGCCCGAACGCCACCACTTCCTTGATGTTGGGATAGAATTTCAGCCGGTTCTCGATGTATTTCGGCGCGAACAGATCGCCCGACTTCAGCTTCGAGACATCCTTGGCCCGGTCGATGATTTTCAGGTGGCCCGTGCCGACCTCGAAGAACCCTGCATCGCCGGTGCGCACATAGCCGTCGGCGGTCATTGTCTCGGCGGTTTTCTCGGCGTCCTTGTAATACCCGATGAACTGGCCTGGCGACTTGTAAAGCACCTCCCCGGTCCCCTCCTCGATGCGGATGTCCACATTCGGCGAGGCCGGTCCAACCGTGTCGGCTCTGATCTGGCCATCCGGCTGCGCGGTCACATAGAGGAACGCTTCGGTCTGGCCATAGAGCTGCTTCAGGTTCATGCCGAGCGAGCGATAGAACGAGAACAGCTCCGGCCCGATCGCTTCGCCGGCGGTGTAGGCGGTGCGCACCTTGGAAAAGCCGAGGGCGTTCTTCAAGGGCGCATAAACCAGGATATTGCCGAGCCCGTAGGACATGCGCGCAGAAAACGGCACGTCTTTGCCGTTGAGGATCTTCTCGCCCCATTCCTTGGCCACGCCGATGTAGTGATGAAACATCTTCTTCTTCAGCCCGCTGGCATCTTCCATGCGGATCATCACGCGGGTGAGCAGATTCTCGAACACGCGGGGCGGGGCAAAATAGAAGGTCGGCCCGATTTCCTTGAGATCGGCCTGCGCCGTGTCGGCACTCTCGGGGCAGGCGGTGCAAAATCCTGCCACCAGGCCTTGCGCAAAATTGAGATAATGATCGCCCACCCATGCGAGCGGCAGATAAGCCAGCACCTCGTCCGTATCGACGATGTGGTCGAACCCGACCGTGTCGGTCGCCGCAGCAATGGAACGGCCCGCAGACAGCATCACACCTTTGGAGCGCCCGGTGGTGCCGGAGGTATAAAGGATGATCGAGAGATCATCGCCCTTCCCACCATCGATCAGGGCATCGAGCGCCCTTACGACATCACTGCCTTCCGAAAGGCGCGAGCGGCCCTGCGCGATCACCGCCTCGATCGGGTGCAGGTGGGTGTGGTCATAATCCCTGAGGCCGCGGCCCCAATCATACAGCATGGTCTTCAGCCGTGGCACACGCTCGGTGACGGAGAGCAGCTTGTCGACCTGCTCCTGATCCTGCACGGCGGCAAAACTAACCTCTGCATGGTCAAGCACATAGGCGAGTTCATCGGCAATCGCGTCGGAATACACCGGCACCGGCACCGCCCCGATCATCTGCGCCGCCATCATCGACCAGTAGAGCCTGGGCCGGTTCGCGCCCACGATGGCGATCTTGTCCCCGCGCTTCAGGCCCAGCGATTGCAGGCCGACCGCATAGGCGCGGACATTGTCGTAAACCTGCCCCCAGGTCCACGACTGCCAGATGCCGAGATCCTTGTGGCGAAACGCGGTCTTGCTGCCGCGCACCTCGGCATTTCGCCGGAGCAGCTTGGGAAACGTGTCCAATATCGCGGTCGCAGCCTGAGCCAACGTCCGTCCTCCCTGGTGTGCCGCGCGGCCATTTGGACCGCCTGTCGCTTTGTGCGCTCTTGTTGGTCTCAAATGAAACCATTTGGCCGAAGTTCAAGCCCCCGACATGCGGAAACATACTGACAAGCGCGTGAGGAGCAAGCCCAGACTTTGTGCGCAAATACCCGCACCCACCCGGCATGACTGCGTGTAACGTGCACAAATGTGGGGCAGGCATGGGAATTATGTAGTTGTCATCCCGGCTTTGAGTCGGGATCACCCGATGCGCCACGCTTATGCCGGACCTGATGGGCCTTCATCAGCCGACCCCGGATCATGTCCGGGAGACGGAGAGAGTGCCACCTACTCCGCCGCCTGCGCGACCGGCACGGAAACCTCGCC
>JAYWHQ010000235.1:0-3819 GCA_043777655.1 Allobosea sp.
TGTCTCGACCAGCCCGGTCGTCTGGCCACTGGCATGCGCGCCCGACTGCCCATGCGGCTGGGCGAGATAATCCGTCGACCGCATCTCGATCAGGCGCGACACGGTGCGATCAAACTCGAAAGCCTCACGACCGGTCTCGGCCCGATAGAGCTTTTCCGGCGGCGCCATGGCCGAGACAACCAGCTTCACCTGATGCTCATAAAGCGTGTCGATCAGGATGATGAAACGCTTGGCCTCGTTCCGGCGCGCCAGATCGAGCACCGGCACGTCATCCAGCACCAGCGTGTGAAAGCGCCGCGCCAATGCGATGTAGTCAGATGCGCCATAGGCCTGCGCGCAAAGGTCGTGAAACGAGGCCCGCGCCACGCCGCCCGCCACTTGCGGCAACCTCAAGGCATGTCCCTTCACGTCCAGCACCAGCGGCTTGCCCGGCGCACCCTCGCCCAGTCGGGCAAAGGCAAGGTCGAGCGCCGTCCGCGCCCTGGCGTCAGCCGGCACATAATAGGTGGGTGCACCGCCCAGTTTCTCGAGCCGGAAATCGGTGCGCGCATCAAGCCGCGCAACATCGACCCGCGTCTGAAGCAAGGCAATGAAGGGCAGGAAAACGGCCCGGTTGAGCCCGCCCTCGTAAAGCCGCGACGGCTCCACATTCGAGGTGGCGACCACCGTCACCTGCTGGGCAAACAGCGCGGTGAACAGCCGCCCGAGGATCATCGCATCGGCAATGTCCGACACCATGAACTCGTCGAAACACAGAAGGCCCGCATCTGCTGCCAAAGCCTCTGCCACCGAGGGAATGGGGTCAGAGTCGCTGATTTCGCCCGCTTTCACGCGCTGGCGATGGGCATGGATGCGCTCATGCACATCGGCCATGAAGGCATGGAAATGCACGCGCCGCTTGGCGGCAATCGGGCAGCTTTCAAAGAACAGGTCCATCAGCATGGTCTTGCCGCGCCCGACTGCACCCCAGATGTAGAGGCCTTTCGGGCCCTCAGTGGCTTGCGATCTGCGGCCGAACAGCCAGCCCAGCGGGCTGGATTTGCGCGCGAGCTGTTTCTCGACAAGCGCAGCTGACAGCGCCTTCATCTGGACGATCAGCGCTTCCTGCGCCGGATCGCGCTCGATGGCGCCGGACGTCACCAGCGCCTCATAGCGATGATCGATGGGCAGGCGGTGCGGCAAACGCGCTCCGATAAGGCTGTCGCGGACAAGAGCAGTGTTAATACAGCCGGGGTTAAGCCAGCCTTGGCTTTCCGGCAAGTGGGGCTGGCGAAGAGCACGCTGTCTCCGGATCTGGCGCCGGATGCGAGAGGAGTGCGGAAGGGCCTGAAGCTCACGCCTTCATGAAAACCTCATCGACAGGCACCTGCAGGGCCGTCGCCAGCCGGTTGGTCTCAGATGCCATGCCGATTACCGCGACCAGCTCCATGAACTGAGCCTCGCTCATGCCCTTGGCGCGCGCAGCTGCTGTATGCGAGCGGATGCAGTATTCGCAATTGCTGGCGACCGAAACCGCGACATAGATGAGTTCCTTCACAAGCGGATCCAGCGCGCCGGGCGCCATGACCTGCCGAACACTGTCCCAGGTGCGCCGCAAGGCAGCCGGATCATGCGCCAGCGCCCGCCAGAAATTGTTGACGAAGTCGGTTTTTCGCAGCGCCCGGATTTCCGCAAAAACCTCCGCAGCTTCGGGGGCAAGCTCGGCATCAGTCAGCAAGCGAATGGTCGACATGTGGGCAATTTCCGGCTGTTTTGGCGCGCTCAGGGGCAAATGTCTGCAATTAAGGCAGACATCGATGATTTATCGGCTATTTGTCGCTTGTTCATCACATTCCTGACCTTAACCTGCCACGGATGGGGAAGAAACGACTGCAGCAACATCGAGAGTCACGTCGATTCGCGTTCGAAGGCAGGAGTTCGACACATGGCACAGTCCAAGGCGGCCATCGCCCGTGGCACGGTCACGAAACTCTGGGTGCATGAGCGCCCGTTGTTTCTCGATCACCTGCTGCGGCTTGATCCCGAGACGCGCCGCGAGCGCTTTGGCATGCAGGTGAATGATGACTTCCTGACACGTTATGCCGAGACGACCTTTGCGACCGGCGGCCTCGTCTTCGCCTATATCGAAGACGGGGTGGCCCATGGCGCGGCCGAGTTGCGTGGCCTCGATCATGTCATGTCCCGAACGGCTGAAGCTGCCTTCAGCGTCGAGCCCGCCTATCGTCAGCGCGGCATTGGCACGGCCCTGTTCGAACGGCTGGTGAATGCCGCCCGCAACCGCCGTGTCCGCACGCTCTACATGACCTGTCTTGCGCAGAACCGCGCCATGCAGGCGCTGGCACGCAAGTTCGAGGCGGATCTGGTGCAGAGCGCCGGAGATCTGGATGGCTATATCGAGACGCTGGGGCCAACACCCTTCACGGTGTTCGATGAGGCCGTGAACAATGCGGGTCACTTCGCCACGCTGACGCTGGACCTCCAGCGCCGCTTCTGGCCAGCGGCCCTCCTTGGCCGCTTCAGCGGCGCGGAGCATCGCCGATAGCGGCATAGTGGCACAGTCAGCAGCCCATCTCACCGTTGTCTGAATATTTTAAATCCAGGGCCAAAGGCCCAGCGTAACGGCTTCAAGGATGATTTCTCAGCTTCGCGAGACGCCCACGCGCTTAGGATGCTGGATTGGGAGCCGACAATGCCAATTGCCTTCTGGTGTGTCTTGCTGGCGGCCATACTGCCCGTCGCGACCGTTGGCGTGGCCAAATGGGGCCGGGACTATGACAACCGCCAGCCACGCCAGTGGTCGGAATCCCTGGCGGGCTACAGATTGCGCGCCCATGCCGCACACCAGAACGGCTATGAGGCTTTCCCGTTCTTCGCGGCTTCCGTGTTTGGCGCAACCCTGTTGAAAGCACCATCAGGCACAGTTGATGCCCTCGCGCTCGCCTTCATCATCACACGGGTGCTGTACACGATCTGCTACGTGCTCGACTGGCCAACCCAGCGCTCGCTCGTCTGGATGGCGAGCTGGGCAGCCACGATCGCCCTGTTCACGGCGCCTGCCTGGGCAAGCTGACATTCAGCGCGACAGGGACAGGTTTGCGCCTGACTTTGCCACAGCGCCATTCATGGCCGCGCCATCCGTTGGCCTGAGCCGGGCGACAACGCTCCCGCCTGGCTGGTAAAGATAAACCTCGCCATCCCGGTAATCCCAGGCGCTGACCTTCTGCAGGTCCTTGTTGGTGCAGCCGCTTGCATTGGCGCGATAGAGATCAAGCGTCGGCGAGCTGGAGAGCTGCACCTTGCAGCTGCCGCCCGTGGCCTCCCGCGCATTCCATGAACCGATGACGCCATCGCGCGAACGAACCGGACCAGCGCGTCCAGTGCTCGCACCTTCACCCAGCGTGGCGATCCGCCCGCCACTGCCGCCGAGCGTTTGGGGCTGGGTCGGTGCAGCCGGCGGCTGCGGCTGCGGCGTCGGATTGAAAAACGGGTCCTGCGGCGGCGGCAGGCCTGAACCGGATTGCTGCGAAGCGACCGGCGTTTCAACACCGGGGGAGAAGGACCCCTGCGGCGGCGGCAATGGCTGGGACGTGACCGCTCCCGACGAAACAGCCGGCGCAGGGCCGGGCGAGGGCGCATTGTAGACGGGCCCACCGGCAACCGGCGTGCGCGCTGCTCCGTCAAAACGCTGCGAACCGGCGCAGGCGGCCACGCCAAGAAGCGGCATGAGCGCTGCGCATCGCAGCAGCAGCTGGGTCGAACGGGCTTTGCGCATCACTTCATCTCCGGATCAGTTCAGCCGAACCACGATGCGACAATGTA
>JAYWHQ010000236.1:0-13593 GCA_043777655.1 Allobosea sp.
CTCAAGCGCTCCATCCGGCGCCATGCCGATACCAAGCAGCCGCGCCCCACGCTCGACGATCTGCACCAGCTCTTCGGGCGTATAGAAATTGAGCCGCACCGGAATCCCAAAACGGTCGCGCAGCGGCGTGGTCAGCAGTCCCGCGCGCGTTGTAGCGCCCACAAGCGTGAACTTGGGCAGATCGATCTTGACCGAGCGCGCGGCTGGCCCCTCGCCGATGATGAGATCAAGCTGATAATCCTCCATCGCGGGATAGAGGATTTCCTCCACCGCCGGGTTCAGCCGGTGGATCTCGTCGATGAACAGGACATCGCGCTCTTCGAGATTGGTGAGCTGCGCCGCAAGATCGCCCGCCTTGGCAATGACCGGGCCGGAGGTGGAGCGGAAATTGACGCCAAGCTCGCGCGCCACGATCTGCGCCAGCGTGGTCTTGCCCAGCCCCGGCGGGCCGACCAGCAGCACATGGTCCAGCGCATCGCCCCGCGCCTTGGCGGCAAGGATGAACACTTGAAGATTGGCACGCAGCGCGGCCTGCCCCGTGAAATCGGACAGCGATTGCGGCCTCAGCGACGCATCGATGTCGTCGCCACGGGTTTCGCCCGAAACGAAGCGGGGCGGCTCGCTCACAACAAAATCTCCAGCTCCAGTGCGTCATGCACGGGCAGGCCCATGTATCCTGTCTTGATCAATTCGGGCATGATCGGACGATAAGCATCAACTGCACCAACATAGAGATTCGAGAAACGGAAGCCCTGCATCTGATAGAAGATCATGCCGGGCATGTTGTCGTTCGTGACCATGGCACGCATCGATTTCGCGCCGCGCCCTGCCGCAATCTGTTTCACTTCAACCAGCAAGGCCTTTGCATGCCCGCGACCGGTCGTGAGGGCATGAAGCGCGCAAAGATGGGCCGTATTTTTTCTGATCGTCCAACTGGCGATGGCGTGCAAGGCACCGTCGGCACCATAGAGCCCCGTCATGTCGATCTCATTGACGTCGTAGACATGCAGCCCGACGACCAGTTTGTCGGAACCCCATGTCGCACGCATGATGCTGGCGAAACCCGCCTTGTCCTCGATGGCGCGCACGACGAATTGCGTATTGGCAGGCGCATCTGCCAGACCTGACACAGGTTCGCTCATTTCGACAGTTCCTTCAGACCCAGCCGGATGAGCTGTGCCGTGCCGGCACCCTCACCTGCCGCGCGCGCGGCAGCCGCGATGGCGGAAACCGCCTGCGCCTGCGGATAGCCCAGATTGGCGAGCGCTGACACTGCATCCGCCACGGGCTGCGGCAGGCGCTTGTCATCCAGCGCGCCAGCCAGCTGCATGATGCCCGGATCGATGCTGCCGAAAGCCGGCGCCTTGTCCTTCAACTCGGCGCAGATGCGCTGTGCCAGCTTGGGGCCAACACCGGGCGCGCGCGCCATGGCGGCCTTGTCGCCGGTTGCGATCACGGTGGCGAGTTCATTGGGCTCGAAAGTGGAGAGGATGGCCAGCGCCACCTTGGCGCCCACGCCCTGCACGATCTGCATCAGCCGAAACCAGTCGCGCTCGCCATCCGACAGGAAACCGTAAAGCCGGATGGCGTCTTCGCGCACATGGGTCTCGATGGCCAGCGTCGCTGCCTCGCCGGGCTTGGGCAGGCGCTGCAGCGTGCGCGACGAGCATTGCACGACATAGCCGACGCCCTGGACGTCAACGATGACGAAATCCTCGCCATAGGAATCAATCAGGCCCTTGAGCTTTCCGATCATTCAACCCGCCTCCCGCATCCGCGCCAGCAACGCCCGGCTGCCACGGTGCTGGGCATGGCAGATCGCGACGGCCAGCGCGTCTGCCGCATCGGCGCTCTTCGTGTTGGCCTTGGGCAGCAGCACGCGGATCATCGCCTGCACCTGTGTCTTGTCGGCATGGCCGACGCCAACCACCGTCTTCTTCACCAGATTGGCGGCATACTCATCGACGCCGATCCCCCGCAAGGCCGGCACCACCAGCGCGATGCCGCGCGCCTGACCCAGCTTCAGCGCCGATTGCGGATCACGGTTGACGAAGGTTTCTTCCACCGCAGCCTCATCCGGCGCATGTTCCTGCAGCACAGCGTCAAGACCGGCATGAAGCTGGCGCAGACGCTCGGCCAGCGTCAGGCTTGCATCAGATTCCACAATGCCACAGGCGACAAACACAAGGCGCGTGCCTTCGCTGGTCACGATTCCCCAGCCGGTGCGGCGCAGGCCCGGATCAATCCCGATGATTCGCGTGATCTCTGTCATCCTGATCTGTGATTAGTCACAGCCGCAGCAATGTGTCACCTGCGGGCGGTTATTTGCCAACCGGCATCGGGACCAGCGCGCCGCAATGACCTCCATCTTTTCTGAACTGACCGGCAACAACCTGCCGGTCCTGCTGGTGCTTGCCACCTTTCTGGGCGGGCTGGTGCGCGGCTTCACCGGCTTTGGCTTTGCCATGGTGTTCATGCCCATTGCCAGCCTCGCCGTAGGGCCTGTGCTGGCCATGGGGTTGATCTGGGCGGTCGATGCCGTCTTCGCGATGCCGATTGCCAGCCGGTCTTTCCGCCGGGCCGACTGGCGCGAGGTTTGGCCGCTGCTCATCGCCGCCATCTGCGCCATGCCACTCGGCGTCACCCTGCTGCTGGCAACAGACCCGCTGCTGATGCGCTGGCTGCTGGCAGGGCTGGTGTTGGCAGCTGTCGCATTGCTGGCCTCTGGCTGGCGCTATCAGGGCCGCGCAGGCCTGCCGCTTTCATTCGGGGTTGGCAGCATTTCCGGCCTGTTCAGCGGCCTGGCCAGTCTTGGCGGCATGCCGCTCGCCGTCTTCTGGCTTGGCGCGCAGCGCAATGATGCCCGCCAGACGCGCGACAACCTGCAGACTTTCTTCGGCCTGACCACGATCAGCTCCGGGCTCATTCTCTGGCACAAGGGCGTCATCAACCCGGCCGTGTTGTGGCAGGCCTTGCCGCTGCTTGTGCCCTATGGCGTCGGGCTTTTCATCGGCACACGCGGCTTTCACGTCGCCAGCGAGACCACCTTCCGGCGCATCGCCTATCTGGTGATCTTTTGCAGCGCTGTTGTTTCCATCCCGCTCTGGGATGCCTGGCTCGGGCGCTGAACCCAGCCCGTCAGGCTCAGCCCGTCAGTTTCGCCATGATGTCGTCAGCGATCTCGAAGTTGGCGAAGACGTTCTGCACGTCATCATCATTGTCGAGCACCTCCATCAGCTTCATCATGGAGGCCGCCTTCTCCTCGTCCAGTGGTGCGCTGGTGGAGGGGCGCCAGACGTGCTTGGCCGAAAGCGGCGCGCCAATCTGGGCTTCCAGACTTTTTGTCACCTCATTCAGAGCATCAAAAGAGCAGGTGATGACATGGCCATGCGCATCAGACGCCACATCATCGGCGCCCGCCTCGATGGCGGCCTCCATCACCTTGTCGGCTGAGCCGGCAGCAGTCGGATAGGCAATCTCGCCGACGCGCGAGAACATGAAGGAGACCGAGTTGCTCTCGCCCATCACGCCGCCCGCCTTGGCGAAATAAGACCGCACGGCAGATGCCGTGCGGTTGCGGTTGTCGGTCAGCGCCTCGACGATGACGGCTGCACCACCGGGGCCATAGCCCTCGTAGCGCACCTCGTCATAGTTCTCGCCATCATTGCCAGAGGCTTTCTTGATGGCGCGCTCGATGTTGTCCTTGGGCATGTTCTCGGCGCGCGCGGCAATAACCGCCATGCGCAGGCGCGGGTTCATGGCCGGATCAGGCATGCCCATCTTGGCGGCCACCGTGATTTCGCGGCCAAGACGCGAGAACTGCCGGGCGCGCACGGCGTCCTGCTTGCCCTTGCGGTGCATGATGTTCTTGAATTGGGAATGACCAGCCATTTTGCCTGCTCTTGACGATCAAAAACTGTGATTGTTCGCAGGTCTATAATCCCGGCTAAACTGAAAATCCAGACAAGGAGGCCCTGATGCTCGAACTGAGACCCTGCTGCGAATGCTGTGCTGTGGATCTGCCTCCAGAAGCACCGAATGCCAGGATCTGCACCTATGAGTGCACCTTCTGCGCCTCATGCGCTGAAGACACGCTCAAAGGCTTTTGCCCCAATTGCGGCGGCAACCTCGTGGCCCGCCCCATCCGTCCGCCGCGCATGCTTCTGAAACATCCGGCAACAACCCAGCGAACGATCAAGGCGGAGGGTTGCGACAAGGCAGCCTGAAGCCACTCACAAACCCAGCCAGCCAGGCAGCGCCACCAGGGCCGCCCAGATCAGGCCGCTGACGACGATGGTTGTATAGCCGAGACCCAGAATGCCGATCAGCAGGCCGATGAGCAGCGCGATGCCGTCCTGCGCGATCACGGCCAGCGCCACGACAATCGCGCCAATGGCGGGCGGAAAGTTGCTGCCGGGCAAAGGGATCAAAATGGAAATCGAGCAGAGGATCAGGAAAAGTCCGATCAGCCGGTCAGCCACAGGTGCGAACAGGAACGTCAGGCGCGGCTTCAGCAAGGATTCGAGCTTGCGCAGCTTGGGCTCGACCAGATCGACCATGCCGACGAAGCGCTCGCGCGCAATCGCGCGGCTCATCATCAACTCGGGCAGCCACGGCTGACGATGGCCCAGCATCATCTGGAATGCCAGAAAGATCAGCGGCAGGCCAAAGAGCGCGCCAAGCACCGGGATGGGAACCGTGTTTGGCAGGGCAAAAGCAATGATGCCCAGTCCAAACGCGCGGTCACCAAAAGCCGCCAGAAGTTCACGAATGCTGATCTCTGGCCTTTCCAGCCGGTCGGCAACACTCCTGAGCAGGTCACTGACAGCTCTCTGGTCCTGTGGCGGACTTTCCTGGGCTGTCTCCTGATCCATGTCAGGCCTGTTCCCAGTGCCGCGGCCAGCTCTCTTCGAGCCGGGGGCCAAGCCGCACTGCGGTCACGCGGGTGGCAAGACCTGTCTTGTCGTCCACATCCACGGCCAGCCCGCAAAGCGTGGCCGGACCGTCCGTCGCCTCGAAGCGCCCCGACGGCGTGGCATTGAGAAAGCGATGCAGCGGCGCGGATTTCTCGACACCGAGAATGCTGTCATAATCCCCGCACATGCCGGCATCGGATTGATAGGCCGTGCCGCCCGCCAGAATCTGGTGGTCGGCAGTCGGCACATGGGTGTGCGTGCCCACGACCAATGTGGCGCGGCCATCGACGAACTGCGCCATGGCCTGCTTCTCAGACGTCGCCTCCGCATGAAAATCGATGACAAGGGCGTCGCAGCCCTCGCCCAGCGGGCAGGCGCCAAGCTCGCGCTCCGCAGCGGCAAAAGGATCATTCGACAAGCCCATGAACACGCGGCCGATCAGGTTCATCACCAGCACGCGGGCCCCGTTGCGGGCCTCGATCACCGCCGTGCCACGGCCGGGCGAGCCCTTGGTGAAATTGGCCGGGCGAATGAGTTTGGGCTGACGGGCGATGAACACCATCGCCTCGCGCTGGTCCCAGGCATGGTTGCCCAGCGTGACGCAATCGGCCCCCGCATCGAGCAACTCATCGCAGATCACCTCGGTGATACCCGCCACGCCGGCCGCATTCTCGCCATTGATGATGACGCAATCGAGCGCCCAGCGGCGACGCAACTCCGGCAGTTGCGCCTGCACTGCAAGGCGGCCCGGACGGCCAACGACATCACCGAGAAAGAGGAGGCGCATGGGGTGTTCCGGGTCCAGTAATGCAGAAAGATCAGACAGTCCGGCGCTTTCAGTAATGGCTCCGGGCTTAAAATCAAAGACAGCGGATCGCGCCCTCTTCCGTCACGATCCAGTCCAGCGCCCGGTCATGCGGCTCGGACGGCACCTCGACAATTTCCTGCGCGGCATAGGCGATACCCACCGTGGTCACCTCACCCAGTGCCGCCAATGCCCGATCATAATGCCCCTTGCCATAGCCGATGCGGAAGCCGCGCCGGTCAAAGGCGGCAAGCGGCACGATCAGCACCTTGGGGATAAGAACCGGCACGCCATCTGGCGGCACCAGCGTGCCGAAACCGCCAGGCACAATCGGCTCCCAAGGCGTCCATTGCCGGAATTGCAGAAGGCCATCAACGACGGCAGGCAGGCACAGCGGCAGACCGCGCAGCGCAAGCTCTTCGAGAATGGGGCGCGGATCGGCTTCCGAGCGCATTGGCCAATAAGCCGAGACCGGGCCATTGCTCCAGACATCCAGCGCAGACGCGTGCGCCGCAATTGCCTGGTCCCAATCAAGTCGCGCATCGAGTTCCAGCCCGTCACGCAGCGCGAGCGCGGCACAGCGCAAACGCGCCTTTTCGATGGCAGGCTGCGTGCTGGCTGCATCAGTGGGGGCGCTGTCAGGAACTGCGGCAGACATTCAGAACCGTCGATGCGAGGAGGGTGCGGAGCCACCTCGTCCGTGGAGCATTCGATCCCGGTGCACCTACATAAGTAGGTGGGCGCCGTGGTATCCAGGTCCAGGGACCTGGTCAGGGACAGCTCCCGAGGAGATCGTAAGGGCCCGGGAATACAAGCTCTTCACGCAACAGGCAGCCCCGCGACTGTTATGTAGGCGCGACCCGTGCAAATAGCCATAGCGCGTTGTCGGCTTCGGCCCTGATTGTTTGCAGGCTAGCTGCCGGATGGCTGGCTGAGGCTGCGCGCCACGCGCTCGATCCGGTCAGCCGCAACCCCCAGCACCTTGGCCATGCGCTCTTCCAGTTCCTCCAGCCGGGCATCGGCCGAACCGGCATCGCCCTTCACGACGGCAAGCCGCTGCTCGAGTGCATCGAGCCGCTTCTTCACTTCCGACATTTCGTCAGCCACCATCAGCGCGGCCATGACATGCAGGCGCATGTCGCCAATTTCGCCGAAAGATTCGCGCAACTCGGTGATCTTGCCGTCATAAAGTGCGGCCAGCCCTTCCAGATGCGGCTCCTCGCCATCGCCGCACGCCATGCGATAGGCGCGGCCTGCAATCATCACATTGACCTGTGCCATCAGCGCGCACCCCCGGCTTCAGCATCGGCAATCACCGCGCGGATCGTGTCCATGGCCCGGTCAAGCCGCTTGCCAACCTCGTTCGCCGCGCCTTCGACCCGCGCCACCCGGGCCAGCGAACCATCCAGCTCCACCGCGAGCCTGGCCCTGTCATCCTGCATCAGCGTGAGCTCGGTCTCGATGTCGCCGCGCCGGTGTTCGGCCTCAAGGCGTTTCTGCCCGGCGGCCTCGAGTTGTCCGAGCGACGCTTCCAGCCGCCTGATTGCCTGATCGAGGTTCGATTCAGCCACTTGGGGTCTGCTCCACATTGCGCAAGGCCGGGACCATGCAGGCTCTCCGGTTTTGAGACCAGATCATGACATGATTCGCGGAGCGAAGCCCGCTATGCACAACGGCCAGCAAAGCAGCAGGATTTGCGCATTTTGAGCCTTTGACGCCGACAGGCGGTTTGCGCCATTCCAAAAAGCAGCCGCTCTTGATTGACTCAGGGCAAAGCCAGCGCCTATCGAACCGCCACCCCTTCAGGAGCCACGCACCATGAGCGCCGCCGCCACCGACCGCAGCCAGCACGACAAACTTGCCAATGCCATTCGTGGCCTGGCGATGGACGGGGTGGAGCAGGCCAAGTCCGGCCATCCCGGCCTGCCCATGGGTGCTGCCGATGTCGCGACCGTGCTGTTCTCGCGCATCCTGAAGTTTGATGCAGCCAACCCGACCTGGCCGGACCGCGACCGGTTCGTGCTTTCGGCCGGCCATGGCTCGATGCTGATCTACGCCCTGCTCTATCTGACAGGCGCACCCGGCATGACGCTGGACGAGCTGAAGCGCTTCCGCCAGATGGGCTCGAAGACCGCAGGCCACCCCGAACATGGCCACACACCGGGCGTCGAGATGACCACCGGCCCGCTGGGTCAGGGCCTGGCGACATCGGTCGGCATGGCGATTGCCGAGCGCATGCTGGCTGCCGAGTTCGGTCGCAAGACGGTGGATCACTTCACTTACGTGCTCGCTTCAGATGGTGACCTGATGGAGGGCATCAGCCATGAGGCCATCGGGCTGGCCGGGCACCAGAAGCTCAACAAGCTCATCGTGCTCTGGGACGACAATGGCATCTCGATTGATGGCCCGCTCTCGATCTCGGACTCGGTCGACCAGATCGCGCGCTTCAAGGCCTGCGGCTGGCGCGCCGAGCGCGTTGACGGCCATGATCCGGACGCCATCGAGGCCGCCATCCGCCGCGCGCAGAAGTCTTCAAAGCCGACCCTCATCGCCTGCAAGACGGTGATCGGCTTCGGTGCGCCCAAGCGTGCCGGCACATCCAAGGCCCATGGCGAGCCGCTGGGCGCAGAAGAGCTGGCAGGCGCCAAGGCCAAGCTGGGCATCACGGGAGCCGCCTTCGAGGTGGCCGCCGATGTGCTGAAGACCTGGCGCGCCTTTGGCGCAAGGGGTGCGCAGCAACGCACGGAATGGGAGGCGCGCTTTGCCGCCCTCTCCACCCGCAAGCAGGCCGAGTTCACACGCCGCAACAGCCATGTGGTTCCCACGGGCCTTGCCAAAGCCATTGCCGCGCACAAGAAGGCGCTGGTGGCAGCCCCCGTCACGGTCGCCACACGCAAGGCCTCCGAAATGGCGCTGGATGTCATCCTGCCGGTGATGCCGGAACTGGTTTCGGGCTCGGCTGATTTGACGCCGTCGAACAACACCAAGGCCAAGGGCCTGATGCCGTTCGGGCCAAAGACGCCCAAGGGCCGCTACATGCATTACGGCATTCGCGAGCATGGCATGGCAGCCGCCATGAACGGCATCACGCTGCATGGCGGCTTCCGCGCCGCGGGCGGCACGTTCCTGGTGTTTGCCGATTATGCCCGCCCCTCTATGCGGCTCGCTGCCCTCATGGGCCTGCCAGTGGTCTATGTCATGACGCATGACTCTATCGGTTTGGGCGAAGACGGCCCGACACACCAGCCGGTCGAGCATCTGGCCTCCCTGCGCGCGATGCCCAACATGCGCGTCTTCCGCCCTTGTGACGCCATCGAAACCGCCGAGTGCTGGCAGCTCGCCATCGAGCGCACGGACGGCCCCAGCGTGCTCGCCCTCTCGCGCCAGAACCTGGCGCAGCTGCGCCAGGACGGCACGGCGAAAAACCGCACCACCACCGGTGCCTATGAGTTGCTGGCAGCGGAAGGTGGCAAGGCGCAGGTCTCGCTCTTTGCCTCCGGCTCCGAAGTGGAGATTGCGGTGGCAGCGCGCAGCCTGCTGATGGCCAAGGGCATGCCGACGCGCGTCGTCTCAGTGCCTTCGCTTGATCTCCTGCAGATGCAGGATGCCGCGACGCAGAAGGCGATTGTCGGCGATGCGCCGATCAAGATCGGCGTCGAGGCTGCCGTGCGCTTTGGCTGGGATGCGATCATCGGCGCGGGCTCGCCCTTCATCGGCATGTGCTCGTTCGGCGCCAGTGCGCCAGCCAAGGATCTCTACAGGCACTTTGGCATCACCGCTGAGGGCGTGGTGGAGGCCGCGATCCGTCGTCATAACGGCTGATTTCTGCCGAAAACACTTGCCTTTGCCGCAAGATTGGTCGATCTGGCGCCGTGAATGCGCGGCTTGCCTGCTTGGTGCGGTGCGCCACGGATAAAAAAGACATTTCAAGCTTTGAAGGAGCACGGACGATGACGGTGAAAGTGGCGATCAACGGTTTTGGCCGCATCGGGCGCAATGTTCTGCGGGCCATCATCGAGTCGAAACGCCGTGACATCGAGGTCGTCGCCATCAACGATCTCGGCCCGGTCGAGACCAATGCGCATCTCTTTCGCTTCGATTCGGTCCATGGTCGTTTTCCCGGCACGGTGACAGTCTCGGGCGACACGATCGATGTGGGTCGCGGCCCGATCAAGGTCACAGCCATCCGCGATCCCAAGGACCTGCCGCACAAGGCGCTCGGCGTCGACATCGCGCTGGAATGCACCGGCATCTTCACCACGCGCGACAAGGCCGCTGCCCATCTGGCAGCTGGCGCCAAGCGCGTGATCGTCTCGGCGCCTTGCGACAACGCTGACCTCACGGTCGTGTTCGGCGTCAACCACCATGAGCTGACCAGGGACCATCTCGTCATCTCGAACGCGTCATGCACCACCAACTGTCTCGCGCCTGTCGTCAAAGTGCTGCATGACACGGTGGGCATCGAGAAGGGCTTCATGACGACGATCCACGCCTATACCGGCGACCAGCCGACGCTCGACACGATGCACAAGGATCTCTATCGCGGGCGCGCTGCCGCCTTGTCGATGATCCCGACCTCGACAGGTGCGGCCAAGGCCATCGGCCTGGTCATCCCCGAGCTGAAGGGCAAGCTGGACGGCACCTCGATCCGCGTGCCGACGCCGAATGTCTCGGTGGTCGATTTCAAGTTCATCTCGAAGCGCCGGACCACGGTCGAGAAGATCAACTATGCCATTCTCAAGGCGTCCAAGCGTGGTCCGCTGAAGGGCATTCTCTGCGTCACCGACCAGCCGAATGTCTCGATGGATTTCAACCACGACCCCGCCTCCTCCACATTCGCGCTCGACCAGACCAAGGTGCTGGACGAGAAGCTGGTGCGCGTGCTGGCCTGGTATGACAATGAATGGGGCTTCTCCAACCGCATGAGCGACACCGCTGTCGCGATGGCGAAACTCATCTGATCCTTCGGGGCGCGCATCCAGACTGGAGCGCGCCCTTTTCACAACATCTGCTATCTGCCTGCCGCCGCCAGCCCAGAGGCCAGCCATGACCAAGACTGACAAGATCGAGCCCACAGTGACCCCGGAAACAGCCGCCATGATCGCGCCTGCCAAAGCAGGGGCTCCCGGCCATGACCAGCTGACCCGGATCGAGGAAAAGGCCGCGCGGATCGAGGAGAAGTTTGCCCGTCAGGAAGCGGTGTTCGGCCGCGCGCAGGACGCGCTGGATCGCTCGGCCGAACGGGTCGAGGCAGCTGCCCGCTCGGTCGATGCCGCTGAACTCGCACAGGAAGTGGCCAGCCTGAAAGCCCGCGTCGAGCAGACACCGCGCTTTGCTGCACTCGCGCTGACATCGCTTATCACCGCCCTTGTCACAGTGGCGCTGCTGGTCGCCGTGCTGAAATTCGCGCCGGGCCTGCTGAAATGAGTGCTGGCTTCCGAACGCTGGATGAAGCCAGCCTTCAGGGGAAGCGCGTCCTCTGCCGCGTTGATCTCAATGTGCCGATGGAGAACGGCAAGGTCTCCGATGCCACCCGCATTGCGCGGCTTCTGCCCGGCATCCGCGAGATGGCCGCCAAAGGTGCCAAGCTCATCCTGCTGGCGCATTTCGGCCGCCCCAAAGGCCGCGACGCCAAGGACAGCCTGCGGCCCGTGGCCGATGTGCTGGCGCGCATGCTGGGCCAGCCGGTGATCTTCTCCGAGGATTGCATTGGCGAAGATGCAACGAAAATCGTCTCGCTCGCCCATCCCGGCGACATCATCCTGTTCGAGAACACCCGCTTTCATGCGGGCGAAGAAAAGAACGATCCCGCTTTTGCCGCAGCTTTGGCTGCGCAGGGCGACATCTATGTGAACGATGCCTTTTCGGCAGCCCACCGCGCACATGCCTCGACTGAAGGCCTGGCGCACCTGCTGCCGGCCTATGCCGGGCGCACGATGCAGGCGGAGCTGGAAGCGCTGGACAAGGCGCTGGGCACGCCTGCGCGGCCCGTGATGGCGATTGTCGGTGGTGCAAAGGTCTCCACCAAGCTTGATCTGCTGGGCAATCTCGTCGCCAAGGTCGACACGCTGGTGATTGGCGGCGGCATGGCCAACACCTTTCTGGCAGCGCGTGGCATCAATGTCGGCAAGTCGCTCTGCGAGCATGATCTGGTCGCCACCGCCCGCGAGATCGAGGCCAAGGCCAAACTTGCAGGATGCGAGATCATCCTGCCGGTCGATGCGCTGGTGGCCAAAGAGTTCAAGGCCCATCCCGGCCACCGCGTGGTGTCCGTCAACGATGTCGCATCAGACGAAATGATCCTCGATGCAGGCCCACTCAGCAGCGCCGCCGTGATCGCCAAGCTACAGTCCACGAAGACACTGGTCTGGAATGGCCCCTTCGGCGCCTTCGAGCTGGCCCCTTTCGACACGGCCACTGTCGCAGTTGCGAAGGCAGCGGCGGCTCTTGTCACCTCCGGCCAGCTGGTGGCCGTGGCAGGCGGTGGCGACACGGTTTCTGCCATGAACCATGCCGGCGTGGCGGACGACCTCACCTATGTCTCGACAGCAGGCGGCGCGTTTCTGGAATGGATGGAAGGCAAGGCCTTGCCGAGCGTTGAGTCGTTGCGGCGGGGGTGAGCCCCAGTGGGTCGGACCCTACGAAATAAGTGGCATCGGATTGGGCTCATGAGGTTGTGGCAAAGCTGTAATGGCTAAATCAGCACCGATGGCCACAGCGGCAGATGAATTGACTTCTGGCCTATCAGAAAATTTGAACCCTGACGAAATAAGCCGGGAAGTGTATTGTTTATTATAGAGAAACGAAACAACAATCTGCCAAATGCCAAGCGTAACAACAGAAAACAATAAATGCAACGCAGCAACCCCGAGTTCGCCTCTAAACAACGGGACAAACCATCCGAAGAACAAATAAGTCCACGAATAGCCATAAAAACCTTTTCTAATAAGACCATTCTGCGGATTTTTCATCGCAACTATTGAGGCCATGTCTGCATGCTCCACGTTCTCTTTACGGCACTTTGCACAATGCAAACCCGCCAGCGGTTATCAGGCCATCGCTAATCTTTTTTTAGAAAGATGCAAGTTTGCGCATCATCCGTTTTAAACCTTCTCCCTCAGTCTCACTGGCAAAACACGCCAGAACCGACTACATCGCCCTGAAATCGCCATTTGCCTTCAGGGAGGAACCATCCATGGCCCGCATCACCCTTCGCCAGCTTCTCGATCATGCCGCCGAGCACAGCTATGGCGTGCCTGCCTTCAACATCAACAACATGGAGCAGGCGCTGGCGATCATGGAAGCTGCGAACGCGGTCGATGCGCCGGTCATCATCCAGGCGTCGCGCGGCGCGCGCTCTTATGCCAACGACATCATGCTGAAGCACATGATGGATGCCGTCACCGAGATTTATCCCCACATCCCGGTCTGCGTGCATCTCGACCATGGCAACGAACCCGCCACCTGCATGACGGCGATCCAGGCCGGCTTCACCTCCGTGATGATGGATGGCTCGCTGAAGGCCGACGGCAAGACACCGGGTGACTGGGACTACAATGTCGGCGTGACGAAGACCGTCACCGACATGGCCCATCTGGGCGGCATCTCGGTGGAAGGCGAGCTCGGCGTGCTCGGCTCGCTTGAATCCGGCGAAGGCGAGGCCGAGGATGGCCATGGTTTCGAGGGCAAGCTCTCCCATGACCAACTGCTGACCAACCCGGACGAGGCCGTGAAATTCGTCGCCGAAACCAAGGTTGATGCGCTGGCGATTGCCATGGGCACCAGCCACGGCGCCTACAAGTTCACGCGCAAGCCCGACGGCAAGGTGCTGGCGATGAACGTCATCGAGGAAATCCATCGCAAGTTGCCCGG
>JAYWHQ010000237.1:0-3783 GCA_043777655.1 Allobosea sp.
ATGATCTACCTGTTCTTCTCGCTCGTCTCCTGGTGGGGGCTGGACCAGATGGAGCGGCGCGCCAACCGGGGCTTTGCGCCCGCAGGCGGCAGCCGATGAGCTGGTGCGAGATGCCCGGATACTGGCTGGGCCATGAGGTGCTGCAGAACTATGGCTGCCGCATGGCCAGCGGGCTGGTGCTGACGCTGCAGCTGGTGGCGATCTCTGTCAGCATCGGCTGCGTCATCGGGCTGGGGCTGGCGCTGCTGCGCCTCAACGGTCCGCGCTGGGCGGGCTGGATGGTGGGTGGATACACGACTTTCTTTCGTGGCACGCCGCTGCTTTGCCAGCTGTTCTTCGTCTATTACGGTTTTGGCCAGATGCGGCCCTTCTGGCAGGATGTCGGCCTCTGGTGGTTCTTCCGCGAGCCATTCTATTGCGCGCTGTTCACCTTCACCATCAACACGGCGGCCTATCAGTCGGAAGTGTTTCGCGGGGCCATTCAATCCCTGCCCAAGGGCCAGTTCGAGGCGGCAGCCGCACTGGGGCTGTCACGCGTGACCACACTCTGGAAGGTCATCCTGCCGCAGGCGATGATCGTGGCTTTGCGCCCACTCGGCAACGAGCTGATCGTGATGATCAAATCCAGCGCGGTGGCCTCGCTGGTCACGCTGTTTGACCTGATGGGCGTGACGCGGCTGGCCTTCGCCCGCTCTTTTGATCTGAGCATCTATCTCTACGCCGCCCTGCTCTATCTCGCGATGGTGGAGATCATCCGCCGTATCTGGGACAGGCTGGAGCAGCGGCTGACGCGGCATATGGCGCTGCGGTGAAATATTTATTGTTACTACATAAATAAAGTGATAGAGAAAGCTGCGGCTTGAAAACACCCGTCACGTTCGATCCCGCCAAGCGCGAACTTACGCTTCGGATGCGCGGGCTCGATATGGCAAGATCGGCAGAGGTCTTTGACGGACAGACGCTGACTGTCGATGACGACAGGCAAGACTATGGCGAGCCGCGCTGGATCACGGTTGGTTATCTGGACGGTCGCATGGTTGTGCTGGTTTGGACCAAACGGGGTGAGAGCCTGCGAGTCATCAGTCTGAGGAAAGCCAATGAGCGCGAACAGAAAACCTATGGCGGCAGATTGGGTGGATCCGGATGATGCCCCTGATCTTTCGGCACCAGACTGGCAGGAGCGTTTTGCCAAGGTTGAAACAAGGCGCGGCAGGCCGCCACTCACCTCACCCAAGATTTCCACGACCCTGCGGCTTGATGCCGATGTGCTGGCCCACTTCCAGGCAAGTGGTCCTGGCTGGCAGACAAGGATGAATGCCGCCTTGCGCAGCTTTGTCGAGCGCGACTGATCGCCATGCATGGCATGATTGCGGCCTGACACTGGCGCACGTCGCATTCCTGCATTAGGGCAGCAGCACAGGTTTCAGCTCCGGAGTACTCCCCATGGCGAAAGTCGCTTTTCTCGGTCTCGGTGTCATGGGCTATCCCATGGCGCGCCATCTGGCCCAGAAGGGCGGGCATGAGGTGACGGTTTATAACCGCACCTTTGCCAAGGCTGAGAAATGGGTAAGCGAGCATGGCGGTCGCGCGGCGCGCACGCCTGCCGAAGCGGCCAAGGGCCAGGACATCGTCTTCTCCTGCGTCGGCAATGACGATGATCTGCGCGCCGTGATGACGGGTGCTGATGGCGCCTTCTCGGGCGCAGCCAAGGGCACGATCTTCGTTGACAACACCACGGCTTCGGCCGACGTGGCGCGAGAGCTTTTTGCCAGCGCCAAGGCGCATGGTTTCGGCTTCATCGATGCGCCGGTGTCCGGCGGGCAGGCCGGTGCCGAGAATGGCGTGCTGACCGTGATGTGCGGCGGCGATGCCGGTGACTATGCCAAGGCCGAGCCGGTGATCGCGAGCTTTGCCCGCATGTGCAAGCTGCTGGGGCCATCGGGCGCTGGCCAGCTCACCAAGATGATCAACCAGATCTGCATTGCAGGCCTGGTGCAGGGTCTCTCGGAAGGCTTGCATTTCGGCAAGCGCGCGGGTCTCGACATCGAGGCTGTGGTCGAGGTCATCTCGAAGGGTGCGGCCGGTTCGTGGCAGATGGAGAACCGCCACAAGACAATGAATGCCGGGCAATACGAGTTCGGTTTTGCTGTCGACTGGATGCGCAAGGATCTCGGCATCGTGCTCGACGAGGCCCGCCGCAATGGCGCCAACCTGCCGGTGACGGCGCTGGTCGACCAGTTCTATTCCGAGGTGCAGAAAATGGGCGGCAATCGCTGGGACACGTCCAGCCTGATGGCACGGCTCGACAAGTGAGCGGCGTCCACGCTGCCGGACGCAGCATTTTGCCGGACCTGCTGACATGATCCTCGGCATTGCCTATGCGGACTTGATCTTCCTGGCGATCTCGCTGTTGGCGGCGGGTGCCGCCACCGGCCTGCTGGCAGGCGTCTTTGGCGTCGGCGGCGGGGCGGTTGTCGTGCCGGTGCTCTATGAGGTGTTCCGCGTCATTGGCGTTGTGGAAGAGGTGCGCATGCCGCTGGCCGTCGGCACGTCGCTGGCGATCATCATCCCCACCTCGATCCGGTCGTTCAATGCCCATCGCGCCAAGGGCAAGGTCGATCTCGACATTCTCAAGGTTTGGGCCGTGCCGGTTGTGCTGGGTGTCGTGCTGGGCGCTGGCCTGGCACGTTATGCACCGGCTGGCGTGTTCAAGGCGGTGTTCGTGGTCGTGGCCACGGTCAGCGCCTTTCGCCTGCTGTTTGGCGCCAATCTGCGCTTTGCCGAGACGATGCCCGGCAAGCTCGCCATGCGGGCGCTGGGCGTCGTCATCGGCGTGCTGTCGGCCCTCATGGGCATTGGCGGGGGGCAGCTGTCCAACCTGGTGATGACCTTCTATGGCCGCCCGATCCATCAGGCCATTGCCACCTCATCGGGGCTTGGCGTTCTGATCTCGATCCCCGGCGCGCTGGGCTATATCTACGCCGGCTGGCCGAAAATGGCCGTGCTGCCGCCGCTTTCGCTCGGTTATGTCTCGCTGATCGGGCTGGCCCTGTTCATCCCCACCAGCATCTGGACCGCCCCGATTGGCGCGCGGCTGGCGCATTCGCTCTCCAAGCGGCGGCTGGAGGTAGCCTTCGGCATCTTCCTGCTGCTGGTCTCCGCGCGCTTTGCGTGGTCATTGGCCTTCTGAAGTCCGCCTCAGCGCTTCAGGGCTTTCATCCGCTCCGGCAGATTGCGCATCACGCCTTGCCGCTCGCGCTCGCTCAGCCGCAGCCAGCCCGCGATTTCGGGCATGGTGCGACCGCAGCCCTCGCAAAAGCCGCTGGCGGCATCGATCACGCAGATTTTCACGCAAGGAGAGGATGGGCGGCGATAGGTCATGTCGTTCATGGGAAGCGCGATAGCTTGCAGCAGCCCTTCAATCAAGCAGGCAGCAGCAGCGCAATCCCCAGATAGATGGCAATCTCGCCCAGTTGCTGCACGGCACCGGCAATATCGCCCGTTGGCCCGTCGATCAGCCGCCGTGCAAGTGCGGCCATTCCAGTCGCGACCAGCGTCGCCAGCGCCAGCCCCAGCCCGACGCCATAGATCGGCAATGCGCAGGCGATGGCCACGAACAGGGCAAGAAAGGCGGCAAGGGCCAGCCCAATCAGCGCCGTGTTGCGCGGCGGGCGGCCGACAGCGGCAGCGGCTCCATAAACGCGCGCCGGTGCATCACGCGACAGGATGCGGATGCCCTCGGCACGCGACCAGCCACTGGCGGCAAGAATGGCGCCAAGGCCA
>JAYWHQ010000238.1:0-3779 GCA_043777655.1 Allobosea sp.
TTTTCCGAAAACTGGTGCCCAGAAGAGGACTCGAACCTCCACGCCCTTGCGAGCGCCAGCACCTGAAGCTGGTGCGTCTACCAATTCCGCCATCTGGGCGTTGGCGGCGGGTTTAGGGGGCGGAAGTTGCGCTGTCAATCACGAAGCTTTTGCGACAAGCATTTGTAGCAGGGTCTGGCCTCAAGCTTTCGCATCAAGCCGTGCGACAAGCTTTTGCCTTCACAGCTTGCCGCTGATCCACTAGGAACAGGCCATGATGCGAAGGGAAGCAACGCGATGATGGACGTGGGCCAGAAATCGACGAAAACAGCCGCTGAGACACTTGTGACGGTGTTTGGCGGCTCGGGCTTTGTCGGCCGCCATGTCGTGCGCGCGCTGGCCAAGCGCGGCTACCGGGTGCGCGTGGCCGTGCGCCGGCCCGATCTGGCGGGTTTTCTCCAGCCGATGGGTGGTGTCGGCCAGATCCACGCTGTGCAGGCGAATCTGCGCTATCTCGACTCAGTGATGGCTGCGGTTCACGGCGCGGACGCGGTGGTGAACCTTGTCGGCATCCTGCAGGAAGGTGGCCGCCAGAGCTTCAGCGCCGTGCAGGCCAACGGGCCGCGCGCCATTGCCCAGGCCTGCGCCCGTGCGGGCATTTCACGGCTGGTCCAGGTCTCGGCGATTGGTGCCGATGCGGCCTCGTCTTCTGTCTATGCGACCAGCAAGGCGGAAGGTGAAGCGGCTGTTTTGGGCCAGGTCCCGACCGCAGTGATCCTGCGCCCGTCCATCGTGTTTGGCCCGGAAGATGGCTTCTTCAACCGCTTTGCCAGCCTTGCCCGCATGCTGCCGGTGCTGCCTCTGGTGGGTGGCGGCGATACCCTGTTCCAGCCGGTTTTCGTGGGTGATGTGGCCGAAGCCGTGGCGCTCGCCATCGATGGCAAGGCGAAGCCGGGTGCGACCTATGAGCTCGGCGGCCCCGAACGGAAGAGCTTCCGCCAGTTGCTCGAATACGTCTGCGAAGTCACGGGCCGCAAGCGGCTGCTGGCCAATCTGCCGTTCCCGCTGGCACGCATCCAGGCGGGTGCGATCGAGATTGCCAACAAGCTGACATTCGGCCTCTTGCCGGACGAGCTGCTGCTGACGCGCGATCAGGTCGAGTTGCTGAAGAGCGACAACGTGGTGGCGGAGGCCGCCATCATCGAGGGGCGCACCCTGGCTGGCCTTGGCATCGTGCCAAGCTCGGTCGAGGCCATTGTTCCGTCCTATCTCTGGCGCTTCCGCAAGAGCGGCCAGTTCGACACCGCCAAAACAGGCTGACAAGACAGGGTAAGCTCCGCCCTGAAATTGTCCTGCCGCCTCTCGGCGGCATTCATCTGGTCGCCGTCACCTTCTCCAGCCAATCCACCAGCGCCTGCCGGTCTTCCGCTGCGGGGATGGTTTGTTCGGGCATTTTCGTGCCCGGCGTATAGGCATTCGGGCCGATCTCGAAGAGCCTTGCCACGGTTTCCTTTGTCCAGATAATATCCATGGTTTTCAGCGGCGCAGAGAAGTTATAGCCCGCTGCCGTCGCGATCCGCCGTCCAAAAAGGCCATGCAGTGTCGGCCCGGCCCGGTTGCCGTCATTCGGTGTCAGCGTGTGGCAGGCGGCGCAGGCGCGGAAGACCTGTGCGCCACGCTCGCTGCCCAGCCCGGCCAGCGCATCAGCGCCAGCCTGCGGCACGATGGTGCCGATATGTTCGCCCGTGCGTGCATTCCAGCGCCGCACCAGCCTGTCCGCCCCGCCGGAGAGCAACTCGCGGCCATCGGGCGTGAAGGCCAGCGACCAGACCGGCAGGCCGGGCCCGCTCAGGTTCGCCAGCACCTTGCGCTCCAGCCGGTCGATGATCGCAACCTGCCCGCGCAATCCGCCAGCGGCGAGCTGGCGACCATCAACTGATTGAGCAAGCGCGATCAGCGGCGTCGGGCCAATCTCGATGGTCGCGCTGATCTGGCCGTCGCGGCCAAGGATGCGCACCCTGCCATCAGCGCCCGCCACGGCCAGCTCGCCGTCACCTGTTGCCGCGATGCCATTCTGCGGCATTTCGAGCTGGATGGTCTGCGCGGCGCCCTCGTCCGACCACAGCCGGATGGTGCCATCATAGCCGCTGCTGGCGAGCCCGCCTGATTGTGTGAAGGCCACGCCATTGACCGCGCCCTTGTGCCCTTCCAGCACGCGGAAGGCGCCGGTTTTCAACGAAATGACCCTGAGCGTCTCATCCCAGGAGGCTGAAGCCAAGCTTTGCGCATCGCGAGAGATGGCCAGCGCGGAGACGGGCGCCTTGTGGCCCTCGAAGACCTGCGCAGGCTTGGCGCCAGTTCCGCCCCAGAGCGCCACGCGCCCGTCAGCGCCACCCGTGGCAAATCGACCATCGGGCAGGGCGATGACGGCATTCACCGCCCCATCATGGAAGCGCAGCACGGCTTGCGCCGCCCCTGTCGAAAGTTGCCAGAGAATCGCGGATTGGTCGAAAGAGCCCGTCATGGCGCTCAGGCCATCGGGCGACACGGCGATGGCACGCACCGGCCCGCCATGCCCGCGCAGTTCCTGCGATGCCGCAGGCCCGGTCACGACCGCCATTGCCACTGCGCAGGCAATGGCAGCTGCAAATCTGTTGCGATTGGTTGATGTGCGGGCAGGGCGCTTTGCGATCATGCGCTGCAATCTGCCGCGATGGCGGCGCGCTGCATAGAACCAATGTGTCACATGCGCGAGATCATGATTGCTGCCAGCCACAGGATCGCTCATAGCGGAACTCCTGCCCGAAGCGGAATCCGATCTGCCCGATGAACGAAATCACGCTGAACCTGCATGGCCTCAAATGTCCGCTGCCAGCACTTCGCACGCGCAAGGCGCTCAAGCAGGCGCAGCCCGGCGCTGCCTTCGTCGTGATCTGCAATGACCCGATGGCGGCCATTGATATTCCCAACCTGCTGCGCGAAACCGGGGACAGGCTGGACAGCCAGGCACAGGATGGCGAAGTGTTGATCTTCCGCATCACCAAGCAGGCCACCTGAAGTGCCGCCGGAGCGACTGACATGTCTTTGACGCAAGCCGACATCCTGCGCGCCCTTGAGCTGGTCAAGCTGCCAGCCAGCGGCGAAACGCTGACCCGTTCGGGCCGGGTGAGCGGCATCGCCATTGATGGCGGCAAGGTGATGCTGGCCATCGGCATCGATCCGACAGAAGCCGCTGCCATGGAGCCTGTGCGCAAGGCAGCCGAAAGCGCGCTGTCCGGGCTGCCGGGCGTGACGCAGGTTCTGGCCACGCTCACGGCTGACAAGGCCCCTTCGCGCAGTGCCGCCGGCGGGCCTTCCGCCGCCGCTCAGGACCGCATGGCCGCCCATGCCGGCCCCGCCGGCTCGCCCACGCCTAAGGCTGCGGGCGTGCCTGGCGTGAAGCATATTGTCGCCGTCGCCAGCGGCAAGGGGGGCGTCGGCAAATCCACCACCACCGCCAACCTGGCTGTGGCGCTGGCTGCCCTCGGGCTGAAAGTCGGTGTGCTGGATGCTGACATTTATGGCCCCTCGGTGCCCAAGATTTTCGGCATCACAGGCAAGCCGCGTCTGGTGTCTGGCCGCACGCTCGCCCCGATGGAAGCCTATGGGCTGAAGATCATGTCCATCGGCTTCCTCATTGACGAGGAAACGCCGATGATCTGGCGCGGACCGATGGTGATTTCGGCGATCACGCAGATGCTGCGCGAGGTGGCCTGGGGCGAGCTGGATGTGCTGCTGGTCGACATGCCGCCCGGCACCGG
>JAYWHQ010000239.1:0-3761 GCA_043777655.1 Allobosea sp.
CTGCTGACCACGCCGCTGCGCGACCGTTTCGGCATTCCGCTGCGGCTGCAATTTTACACAGTGGAAGAGCTGGAAAAGATCGTGACGCGTGGCGCGCGCGTTGTCGGCATCGGCATGTCGGCAGATGGCGCCAACGAGATCGCGCGGCGCTCGCGTGGCACGCCCCGCATTGCCGGGCGGCTGCTGCGTCGGGTGCGCGATTTCGCCATTGTCGATGGCGAGGCCTCGATCACGCGGGCCGTGGCTGACCGGGCGCTGCAGCTGCTCGATGTCGACGCCATCGGGCTGGACCAGATGGACCGGCGCTATCTGACAACCGTCGCCGTCAATTTTGGCGGCGGGCCGGTCGGCATCGAGACCATCGCCGCCTCGCTCTCCGAGCCGCGCGACGCCATCGAGGAAATCATCGAGCCCTACCTGATCCAGCAAGGCTTCCTGCAGCGCACGCCGCGCGGCCGCCTGCTGACGCCCCACGCCTTCCGCCATCTCGGCATGGCGGAGCCTGCCCGCGAGGGCGCGCAGTTCGGGCTGTTTCAGGATGGGGATGAGGGGGAGTGATGGCTCGGGCCGATGATCTTCTGGCGCGAATGCAGCGCAACCCGGCTGCTGACCGGACCGTTGCAGATGTTGAGAAGCTTTGCCGGGAGCATGACATCAAATTTCTTCCACCCGGTGGTGGTGGCTCGCATTACAAGATTGCTCATCCTGTTGTGCAAGAAATTCTGACCATACCTGCCCGACGCCCGATCAAGCCGAAATACATCCGGCTTCTCGTCAAGTTTGTCAGACTTGTGATAGAATATCTGCCAGAGGTGAAGCTGTGAGCAAATTGTCCTATCGCATCATCATCGAGCCGCTATCCGAGACTGATGGCGGTGGTTTTTTTGCGACTGTGCCCGACCTTCCCGGCTGTATGTCCGATGGCGCGACGCCGGAGGAAGCAGCCGTCAATGTGCAGGACGCGATCCAGTGCTGGATCGAAGCTGCGCATGAACTTGGTCGCGAGGTCCCGCATCCCACACGTTCGCTGGCTGCCGCTGAGTGACTGGTCGCTTTCGCAGTTGTCAGTTGATGTGCTATTTCAAGCCATGAGTTCAATCACCGATCGCGCAGCAACCGCTCTCGCGCAGTTGCCGGAAAAAATGCAGGAGCAGGTCGCGTCGCACCTGCAGGAGCAGGCTGAGAAATTGCGCGCGCTCAAAGCTGCGGTTGGCTTTGGTGTTGCAGAGGCTGATGCTGGTCGCGTTTCGCCCTTTTATGCCAACGAAATCCGGACACTTGCAAGCGATCTCGTTCGGAAGCAGGCCGCTTCAACTCCCTGATGTCCAGACCGCATCAGCTTGCTATCCTCCTCACCGATCTGGCCAAAATGGATCTGGCTCTGATACAGGCCTGCCTGCTGCCAGGAAGTCCCGTTGGCTTGGCGCGCGTTTCCCGAGAACTTGAGACAGCGATCCTCGGTCTTGCTGAGTTCCCGCAAATGGGACGATTGCGCGAAGAGCTTGGCGCAAACGTGCGATCCGTTGTCGTGCGTGAGCATATGGTGTTTTACCGCTTGGCACCTGGGAACATCGTCATTCTGCGCGTGCTCGACACGCGCATGGACATTGATGCGGAATGGCAGTCATGACTCCCCACACCCTCCCCATCCGCGTCTATTACGAGGACACTGACTTCTCCGGTGTGGTCTATCACGCCTCCTATCTGCGCTTCATGGAGCGCGGGCGCACCGAACTGATCCGTTCGCTGGGGGTGGAGCAGCGCGAGCTGTTTGATGGCGAGACGGCGCTGGGCTTTGCGGTGCGGCGCATGGCCATCGATTTCCTGAAGCCTGCCGTGATGGATGATGCGCTCATTGTCGAGACGGTGACGGTGGCCGCGCGCGGCGCCACGATGGACCTGATGCAGCGCGTGCTGCGCGGCGACGAGGTGCTGGTGAGCGCGCAGGTTAAGGTCGCCTGCGTCGGTGGCGGTCGGGCGCGGCGGATACCGGATGGGTTGCGCAAGCGGTTGATGCTGCCGGAATAGGCAGGTGGTGGCCCGGCGCAGGCTCGCGTCGGTGCTTCATCTCTCGCAATCGCAGCAAATTCACCTCACCTTAACCATGATCGCGTCTTAACTGGTGGTCACAGGCGGGAAACCGGCTGTCTGAAGCCCGTTTCGCCCCGCTTTTGCCGGAATCAGGCGCGATGGACTCATGCAGGCGGTTCTCCCGACACAGATGGCGCATGACATGCATCACGCGAAAGCGGGACGCGGCTGTCGTGATGGATCGTCTTTGGCGCTGTTTTCGCAAGGTGGCTTCTGACGGCCACGGCATGAAGGATGGTTGAATGAACCCGGCTGATGTTGCCCAGGTTGCCCCGCAGATCGACATGTCGTTCTGGTCGCTGTTCTGGCATGCGCATATCGTCGTGAAGCTGGTGATGATGGGCCTGCTCGGCGCTTCCGTCTGGTGCTGGGCCATCATCATCGACAAGACGCTTCTGTATCGGCGCACCCGCAAGGGCATGGATGCGTTCGAGGAGGTGTTCTGGTCCGGCCAGTCGCTGGAAGAGCTCTATCGTTCGCTCGCCAGCGCGCCTGTCAGCGACATGTCGGCGGTGTTCGTCTCGGCCATGCGCGAATGGAAGCGCACATTCGAGAATGGCGGCGGCCGCTCCATGGCCAGCCTGTCGCAGCGGATCGACAAGGTCGTGGATGTCACCATCCAGCGCGAGGTCGAGCGGCTGGAATCCAAGCTGCTGGTGCTGTCGACCATTGCGTCGGCCTCGCCCTTCATCGGCCTGTTCGGCACGGTCTGGGGCATCATGAATTCCTTTGCGGCGATTGCCGTGTCCAAGAACTCCTCGCTTGCCGTCGTGGCTCCCGGCATCGCGGAAGCGCTGTTTGCAACCGCGATCGGCCTGTTTGCCGCGATTCCGGCGCTGATGGCCTATAACAAGCTTCAGGCCGAGGCGGCCAAGGCGCAATCGCGGCTGGAAGCCTTTGCCGACGAGTTCTCCTCGATCCTGTCGCGTCAGCTCGATGAGCGGATGGCCGCCTGATCCCGGTTTTGTGAGGAGAGACAGCCATGGGCATGTCAGCAGGCGCGCAGGCGCAAGGATCAGGGGGCCGCAGGGGCCGGCGCGGGCGCCGTCACCGGCCGATCGCCGATATCAACATGACGCCGTTCATCGACGTGATGCTGGTGCTGCTCATCATCTTCATGGTGGCTGCACCGCTGATTGCGACCGGCGTGCCGATCGATCTGCCGCAGACCTCGGCCAAGCCGATCAACATCGACCAGAAGCCGATCACCATCTCGATCAACGAGAAGGGCCAGATCTTCCTGCAGAATGATCCGGTGGCCGAGGGCGATCTCGTGCCCAGGTTGATGGCCGCCGCCAAGGCTGGCGCCGACGAGCGCATCTATGTGCGCGGCCACAAGCAGGTCGATTATGGGCGCGTGGCGCAGGTCATGTCCACGATCACGTCATCCGGCTTCAAGCGCGTCGCACTGGTGACGGAACCGGGCAAGTAAGTGTGTTTTGAGTTGGATTTGGAAGGGCAGTTGAGCGGGTGAAGTTCTCGGCTTCAGAACCTGGAATGATCGTTTCGGCGATGGCGCACGCAGCCTTTCTGGTTGCGGGCCTTGTGGCGTTCTCGATGACGCCGGCATTCCCCGACAATGAGGAGGCCATCGCTGTCGAGGTGGTCGATCCCAGCGCGCTCAACCAGGTGACGCGTGGCGAAAAAAGCGCCGAGAAAGTTCAGGACCA
>JAYWHQ010000240.1:0-13402 GCA_043777655.1 Allobosea sp.
CATCGCCGCCGCCAATCCAGCCAGCGGCAAAGAACCCGAAGGAGATGCTGAGCACCAGCAGGCCGGCGCCCAGATGCCAGCCAATGGCGCTCCAGGACAGGCCAAAGAGCACAGCGCAGAACGCAAAAGAGATGACCAGAAGCAGTGTGATGCGGTTCGAGATCGTCATCGACAGGAGATCACTCACAGCCGCCCATGTCATGATGGCGGGAAAGAGGATCAGGACAGCCAAAGCTGAGAACGTCATGGAGAACACCCTGCATTCACGCAACAGAACACGACAGAACCGAAACCGGCCAGGGCAAATGCCCTTGAAACGCAACACGGCCAGGAATGATGATAGCCATCAAACCTGACCGAGTGGTGAAGGCCCCGCGAGATTGCGGGGAATTTCGAGATCAGCTGGTGCGCAGCTTGGTGCCAACGAACGAGAACATGCCGGTCAGCTTGGTGCCGACAGTGGACATGGCCGTGATGGCTGCGACGGCGACGAGCGAGGCGATCAAGCCGTATTCGATGGCGGTGGCGCCGGATTCATTCTTCAGGAAACGAGCAACGAGCTTCATGGTCTTCATCCTTGTTAAGTTTAGCCGAAAAACCGGCGGGCAATCAACACATCAACTGGCCATCTGTTTCGAAACAAGCTTCGAGATCGCCCCCTTCTGATACGATGATCTTGACAGCGAAGTCTGAGGATCACGTAAAATTGTGCAGTTAACCGTCTCTGAAAACCATGACAGGAAGTCTCTCGGGAACATCATCTGTCGATAATCTCCAATGACGGGCGTCAGGTGATTCAAGCACTATATATCTCTGCGTCAGCCGAACAATGGCATGCCTGTCATGCAGGCATGCCTGCAAACGAAAAATGCCCCGTCTTGCGACGGGGCATTTTCGTCTTCGAAAGTCGGCAGATCAGCTGGTGCGCAGCTTGGTGCCGACGAAGTCGAACATGCCGGTCAGCTTGGTGCCGACGGTGGACATGGCAGTGATGGCAGCGACGGCGACGAGCGAGGCAATCAGGCCGTACTCGATGGCGGTTGCACCGGACTCATCTTTCACGAAACGAGCGAAAATGTTGGACATGGTAGAGCTCCTTTAACACCACGGTTGTGTCTGACGTCCGTGTTCTGAACGACCCGGATCGGCGACAACCCGAACTTACGATTGACATCTTGCAGATCGGTTAAATTGAAATACGAATTCTCAGGATAAACCTGTTGATATCAACGTCGTTAATTTTGACTTTATGTAATATTCAACTTAGTATATCTATCATTATAGCAAGATTGTACTTGATTTACAATCTTTGAATATAAGGATTATTCTGACAATAATTTTTTGAATTCCAATTCATCATCAAAATCATGACAAGGCATATACCTGACACCAACCTCGCAGACCAAAGCGCAATCAAGTCAAGGCGCTGACTTAGGAGTTTGTTCACCAATTTCGGCTTTCATGCAGCAGGTTTCGTGCGAGGTTCGCCATGCGTTCAAAGGCAAAGATGTTCTGTTTCGTCGGCAAGGGCGCCCGGAAAGCCGCATTTTTCTGTGCACTCGCCGCGTCAGCCTGCATGGCGCAGCTCCCGGTGTCGCTGGCGGCGGAGAACGAGACCGTGCTGGTCACGGTCGACCATGCCAAGGTCATCAAGTTGCCGGAGAAAGCGCAGACCGTGGTGATCGGCAACCCGATTGTTGCCGATGTCACCGTGCAGAAGAACGGCGTGATGATCGTCACCGGCAAGAGCTTCGGTGTCACCAACCTGATTGCGCTCGACGCCTCGGGCAACATGATTGCCGAGTCCCTCGTGCGCGTGCGGGCGCAGTCCGACAATGTTCTAACGGTCCAGCGCGGGATGGAGCGCGAATCCTATTCCTGCGCACCCAAATGCCAGCCCTCGGTGCAGCTGGGCGATGCGCAGCGCTTCTTCGGCGAGACGGGCGGCCAGGCCAGCAGCCGCAATGGCATGGCCAGCGGCGCGAAGTAGGCCAGCAACCCAGCCACACGGCAAGACCGGCCGTAAGCCATCGTGGTTAGCTGCGGGTAAACCTGCAGCCGCCTAAAAAACGGCAATTCCTAACTGTTCGGCAATCGTTTTGATCTAGATGTTTTCTGAAGGCCGCGAGCGGTGGCCTCAGTTGCGTTGTGGAGTCAAAGCTCATGTCGAACCCGGAACAGGCGCCCGTGAAGCCCCGCCGCCGGCTGGCCATCTTCAAGCGCTTCCGGCGCAATGACGATGGCGCCACGGCGATCGAGTTCGGCTTTGTCGCCCTGCCCTTCTTCGCGCTGATGTTCGCCATCATCGAAACTGCGATGATGTTCTGGTCAAGCCAGGTGCTGGAGGAGGCCGTGTCAACCTCGGCCCGCAAGATCCTGACCGGCGAGCACCAGACGCTCTATCCCAACCCGACCATTGCCGGCACCAAGCTCAAGGAAGCGGTCTGTGCCCGCGTGGTCGCCATTTTCGACTGCAACGCTGCCGTGAAGATCGATGTGCAGACCTTCACCTCCTATGCCAATGCGCAGGCCAATTCGGTGAATGCAGGGGCGATGGACACCAGCACTTTCGCGTTCAACCCGGTGGGCCCCAACCAGATCACGCTGGTGCGTGCTGCAATGGAGTATTCGCTGCTTTTCCCGAGCTTCAACAACTCCATGGCCAACCTGACCAGCGGCAAGCGCGCCATCGTGGCCTCCATTGCCTTCCGCACAGAACCCTACCCGATCCCGTGAGCCGCAAGTTGCCGGCAACATGTTGGAAAGCAAGATCATGACACTCAAAGCCACAGCCTCGCGCTTCTTCTCGCCCCGCCGCAATGCAGCTGCTGCGCGCGGCCTGATGCGCCGCCTCAAGCGCGGAAAATCCGGTGTGGCCGCCATCGAGTTCGCCTTCATCCTGCCAGCGATGCTGACCATGTATTTCGGCCTGACCGAAGTGACGCAAGGGGTGATGGCCGACCGCAAGGTGACCCAGCTCAACCGCACCATGGCGGATCTGGCCTCGCAGGCCACAGCCATCGACACGACCGAGCGTGACAACATTTTCAACGCCGCCAAGGCCGTGCTGATGCCGTTCGATCCCGATGGTGTCTCGATGGTCTATTCGAGCGTGGTGATCGACTCGAGCGGCAATGCCAAGGTCTGCTGGAGCGAGGCCAAGAACGGCGGTGCGCTGACACCGGGCAATCCGGTCTCGCTGCCGGCAGGCCTTTCTGTGCCCAGCTCTTCGCTTATCATGGCGAAATCGGTCATGCCTTACACGCCACCTGTCGGCTATCTGATGACCGGCACGATCAACATCGGCAACGAAACGATCTACATGCGACCGCGTGCAGGCAAACGCGGCGGCCCGCAGAACATCGAGCAGGTCGAGCGCATCGGCAAGGCGCTCTGCTGAGTCACAGCCTGCTTCATTCTGGATGCATCAGCCGGGATGCATCGACAAAAACGCCGCCCTGATGAGGGGCGGCGTTCTGCATTCTGCCTGAGCCGGGCGTTCAGATGGTCTGGTTGTAAGCGCCGACTTCCGGGTTCTCGCGCAGCACATCGTCCATCACCTTGAACATCTCGCGCATGCGCGTTTCTGACACCGGACTCTCGATCACCACCACCAGCTCCGGCTTGTTGGAGGAGGCGCGCACGAGGCCCCAGGTGCCATCTTCCGCCACCACGCGGATGCCGTTGACGGTGATGAGTTCGCGGATGGCCTGGCCGGCCACTTTCTCGCCCTTGGCATGCATCGCCTGGAAACGGGCCACGACCTTGTCACAGACCTGATACTTGATCTCGTCAGCGCATTTGGCCGCCATGGTCGGCGTGCCCCAGGTCTTGGGGATCTCGGCATAAAGCTCGGCCATCGACTTGGTGGGGTTGCGGTCCAGCATGTCGATCACGGCGATGGCTGTCACCACGCCGTCATCATAGCCGCGGCCCACTGGCGCGTTGAAGAAGAAGTGTCCGGACTTCTCAAAACCTGCCAGCGCGTTCAGGTCGCGCACGCGGCGCTTGATGTAGGAGTGGCCGGTCTTCCAGTAGTCGGTCTTCACGCCCAGGCGGATCAGCTCCGGGTCGGTCGAGAACAGGCCGGTCGATTTCACATCGACGACGAACTGCGCCCCGGGGTTCAACCGCCCCAGATCGCGCGCCAGCATCACGCCGATCTTGTCGGCGAAGATTTCCTCGCCGTGATTGTCGACGACGCCGCAGCGGTCACCATCACCGTCAAAGCCGAGGGCCACATCGGCGCCATGCTCCTTCACCGCATCCGCCATGGCATGAAGCATCTTCATGTCCTCGGGGTTGGGGTTGTAGCGCGGGAAGGAATGATCCAGCTCGGCATCCATGGGGATGACCTCGCAGCCGATGGCCTTCAGGATTTGCGGGGCAAACGCGCCTGCCGTGCCATTGCCGCAGGCAGCAATGACGCGCAACTTGCGCTTCACCTTCGGCCTGTCAGTCAGATCATGAATGTAGCGCGCGGCGAAGTCCGGCACGAAATGATATGAGCCGCCGCCGGGCAGGTCGAAATCCGCCGCCAGCACGATGTCCCGCAGCTGGCCCATTTCGTCAGGGCCGAAGGTGACCGGGCGCTGGGAACCCATCTTCACGCCGGTCCAGCCATTGTCATTGTGCGAGGCCGTGACCATCGCCACGCACGGCACATCCAGCGCGAACTGGGCGAAATACGCCATCGGCGACATGGCGAGGCCGATGTCATGCACCTTGCAGCCGGCCGCCATCAGGCCGGTGATGAGCGCCATCTTGATTGAGGAGGAATATCCGCGAAAATCATGGCCGGTGACGATCTCAGGCTTCACGCCCATGCGGCGGATCAGCGTGCCGAGGCCCATGCCCACGGCCTGCACGCCCATCAGGTTCAGTTCCTTGCCGAAAAACCAGCGCGCGTCATACTCCCGGAAGCCGGTGGGCTTCACCATCGGGAAGGATTCATATTCGGCAGTGTTGGGAAACAGTTCCGGCAGCGGCTTGGGAAACATCAGGTCATCCATCGCAAGGGAGATCGGGGCTAGGGAACGTCTTGCGCGCCAATCAGGCACCGCGCGACCGCTTTAGCCGATCTGGCCAGAAATGGGAACGCTCCGTTGCGACAAGATCCGGGATCAGCTGCGCAGGATCAGCCGTCCGGCGCTGACTTCGTAGCCAGCCAAACGCCTGAGGAACGATGTGCCAAGCAGACTGACCTCGAGCACTTGCGGGGGCAGGATGGTCGCCTCGACATTGCGCACGACGATCTCGCCCATGCGGATTTCCTTGAGCATCACCTGCGCACCCTTGACCATGCCATTGGCGGTTTTCAGCGTCAGTTTGTAGTCGGCAGGGGTGAGCTTGATGCCGAGATTGCGCGCATCAACATCGGTCAGCGCGATCAGGCTCGCGCCCGTATCGACCAGCATCTTGACGCGGAAGCCATTGACCTGAGGATGCACGATGAACTGGCCGCGCGAGTCCGAGGCGACGGTCAGCATGCCCTTCTGCTGGGCAGGCTGGACAGCGGCAAGCGTGTGCGCCTTGCTCTCGGTTGCCACCTTGTCAGGCGCGCCACCTGAAAGCGCAAACAGCTTCGGCGCAGCGTTCATTGTGCCGATGCAGGCGCTGGCCAGGATACCAAGAGCCCAGTAAAATGGCCGTTGTGACATGCTCCAACTCCTTGCCGATGAGCGCAGGCGCACCCCAATCTGGAGCAGACCGGCTTCAGGAGGCTGAAGCGGATGGTTCAAATGCAACTTAAACTGTGGATAGGCCGGACAATCGGAAACTGGCGTTAAGAGAAGGTTGCAGCCAAGGCATCGATCTCGACCTTGGCAGGCAGGCTCGGCTGGGCACCCGCCTTGATGCAGGCAAGCGAGCCTGCCGCGACAGCGCGCTGCAAGGCGCCCATGAAGCCGAAACCTGATTCCAGAGCCGCTGCCAACGCGCCCACAAAGGCATCCCCCGCAGCGGTCGTGTCTGCCACCTCGACAGCAGGCGCGGCAATGGCGCGACGCACGCCGCCTGACCACCCGACAGCACCTCGCGCACCAAGCGTCGCGATGCAGGCGATGTTGTGCTCGGCATCCACACGCGCGGCAATCGCATCAGGATCGGTCTCGCTCCAACCCAGCGATTGCGCCAGATCGCGCGCCTCATGCTCGTTGACGACCAGCAGATCAAGCAGAGCCCGCAAGGCCGGATCAAGCTGACCAGAAGGAGCCAGATTCAACAGCACGCGCGCGCCAGCCAGCCTTGCCATGCGCGCTGCTGCAATGCACTCTGTCTCAGGCACTTCACGTTGCAGCAGCAGGATGTCACGCGCTGAAAAGGACAGCCCCTGAAGGGCTGCGGCACGGGCTTGCGCGTTGGCACCGGATGCCACGACAATCTGGTTGGCGCCTTGCCCATCCACGGTGATGAAGGCAGCGCCCGTGGGCGCCTGCACCTTCGCGACGCGGGTCAGATCAACGCCACCATCCCGCAGCAGGGACAATGCCGGCGAAGCAAAACTGTCATCGCCAACCGCGCCAACCAGGACCACATCCGCACCGGCCCGTCTGGCGGCAAGCGCCTGGTTGGCACCCTTGCCGCCGGGATGAACAGTATAGGCCCGCCCCAGCACGGTTTCGCCAGCAGCAGGGAGACGCGCAACCGGTGTCACCAGATCAAGATTGATCGAGCCGAAGACGACGATCATGACGTGACGGCCTGAAGCAATGACTGGCGTGATGATTGGCGGATGATGACACCGATGCCTGCCACAAAGGCCTCTTCCGGATCCCTGATGTTCACCTGCATATGAGCGCCCAACGCCACTGCATAATTGGCGCAGACCTCACCTTCGGCCACCAGCGTGACCTTGTCATGGTCGCCAAACAGCGCCTGTGCCCCGGCAATCTCATGGCCGATCAAGAGGCCAGACAGATAGGCGCCCACATGCGACGGAGCCAAGCGCTCCGAGAGCACTTGCGTTCGTGCCGCAAAGGCGTGATGCAGCCAGCCGCCCGCCTGTCCTGTGGTTCGCAGACCTTGCTGGAACATCAAATCGGCCCGTGCGTCTTCATCTGCCGACGCATCCGGCTCTGCCAGCCGCGACAGGATCGATTGGTGCCGCAAGAGGCCGAAGACCTCGCCCGTCATGAAGCTGGCAAAGCGGGTGATGCGCCCGGCCTGCATCTCGACCCATTTGGAATGCGTGCCCGGCAGGCAGATCAGTCCGTCCGTGACACCTGCCCCGAAAGCCAGCGTCTCCTCGCCGCGCATCACATCAAAGGCAACCCCCTCGCAAGACAGGCCGGGCACCAGCCAGCCCGGCTGACCTGCCGCATCAACTGGAACGAGTGCGGCGGAAAAATCATTCAGCGATGCCGGACAGGGCAGATATCCCACCTCCTGCCACCCATTGCGGCTGCCGACCATGCCGGCAAAGACGGGGAGCGCATCCGGGGCGAGCGCAAGCAGTGGCGCGACCAGCCGCTGATAGGCCGCGGGGAAGCCACCGGCTGGCACCTTCTGGATGCCATCCTCGCTGGCGTTGCGGGCAATGACGCCGCCATCATCACCGACGAGATAGGCCCGCGCCCGGCTGGTGCCCCAGTCAATCGCCAGCAATGGGCTCATGCAATCCTCGATCATTCCAGGGTCGACTGAACTCGGCCCTATAAAATCGCCCCAGCGACCTATAGTGAACCGGGCAACGATTCCATGCCGGAGCCCATCATGACCGCCACGATCCTAGACGGGAAGGCCCTCGCCGCCGTTTTGCACGCGAAGCTGACGCAAGAGGTTGCAGCGCTCGCGGCACAAGGCAGGCGCTTGCCGGGGCTGGCGGTGGTGCTGGTGGGCGAGGACCCGGCCAGCCAGGTCTATGTTGGCTCGAAGGGCCGCCAGACGGTGGCTTGCGGCATGCATTCCTTCGAGCACAAGCTGCCAGCCGCGACATCAGAGGCGACGCTGCTGGCGCTGGTCGCCCAGCTCAATGCTGACGATGCCGTCGATGGCATTCTGGTGCAGCTGCCGTTGCCGTCTCACATCGATTCAGGCCGCGTGCTGAACGCGATCAATCCTGACAAGGATGTCGATGGCTTCCACCCGGTCAATGCCGGGCGGCTGGCCGTTGGCGAGCCGGGGCTGGTGCCCTGCACGCCGCGCGGCTGCATGGCGCTGCTGAAAAGCTGGAAGCCCGATCTGTCGGGCCTCCATGCGGTCGTTGTCGGACGCTCCAACATAGTCGGCAAGCCAGTGGCGCAGCTGCTCCTGGCCGAAAATTGCACCGTAACGATCGCCCATTCCCGCTCGCGCGATCTGGCTGGGCTCTGCAGACAGGCTGACATCCTGGTGGCCGCTGTCGGGCGCCCGATGATGCTGGGGCGTGACCACGTGAAGCCGGGTGCAGCGATCATCGATGTTGGCATCAACCGGGTGGCAAAGGCCGAGGGTGGCACGCGGTTGGTCGGCGATGTCGATTTCGATGCCGTGCGCGATGTGGCCGCCGCCATCACGCCGGTGCCCGGCGGCGTCGGCCCGATGACGATTGTCTGCCTGCTGGAAAACACGCTGAGCGCCTACCAGCGTCGTATCAGCTGAAACTCAGACGTCGAAAAAGACGGTCTCGTTCTCGCCTTGCAGGTGAATGTCCAGCGCGTAGGTCGCACCGACGCAGCTCGCAATCAACGTGTTGCGTCGTGAGGCAGGCACGAGCGCCAGCACCGGGTCAGTCGCGTTGGCGGGCTCGTCGGCAAAGTAGATGCGCGTTGCCAGCCGGATCATCAAGCCGCGCGCAAAGAGCGACAGCGACAGGTGTGGCGCCTGCAGCCCGCCCTTGCCATCACTGACCGCGCCCGGCTTCAGCGTGGTGAAGGTGAAGCGGCCTTCGGCATCGCTCTCGGTGCGGCCAAAACCGTTGAAGGCGGCGTTGGCACCAGGGCGGACATAGGTGCCGGTGCTGTCGGCCTGCCAGATCTCGACCATCGCATCCGTCACGGGCGAACCCACGCCGTCAAAGACGCGGCCTGTCACGGTGATGCGCTCGCCCGTCGCGCCATCACCTGCCATCGCGCCGGTCACCAGCTCTGGCAAGTCATAGGCTTTCGGTGTCAGCGCATAGGCGAAAAACGGGCCAATGGTCTGCGAAGGCGTGAGTTTGCGGGGGTTGGCCTCAGTCATCATGCCGCTCCTCGGTCGGCGTGACGTGGCGCCCGCGCAGCACGATGTCGAAGCGGTAGCCCAGCGCCCATTCCGGCATGGTCAGATCGAGATCGAAAGCCGACACAAGCCGGTTGCGGTCCGCCTCGTCGGGAATCGACTGGAAGATCGGGTCATAGGCAAAGAGCGGATCGCCGGGGAAATACATCTGCGTGATGAGCCTGGAGATGAACGACGGGCCGAACAACGAGAAATGGATATGGGCTGGCCGCCAGGCATTGTGATGGTTGCGCCAGGGGTAAGCGCCGGGCTTGATCGTGACGAAGCGGTAGTTGCCGTCCGCATCCGTGACCGCGCGGCCAGCGCCGGTAAAGTTCGCGTCCAGCGGGGCGGGATGGTCATCGCGCGTGTGGATATAGCGCCCGCCGGCATTGGCTTGCCATATCTCCACCAATGTGTGCGGCACCGGACGGCCAGCCTCGTCCAGCACACGGCCCGAGACAATGATGCGTTCGCCGAGAGGCTCGCCCGCGTGCTGGAGCGTCAGATCGCCATCATGTTCGCGCACGGCCTCATGACCATAGACCGGGCCCGTTGTTTCCGAGAGCGTGTGCGGAATGATGATGAGAGGCCGGGTCGGCGCCCGCAATGAGGAGCTTTTATAAGCCGGCGAATTGTTGGCCGGATGCACCGAAATGCCGTCACGGGGATAGATCAGGGCCATGCTTGCCTCTCCTCAAATCCGCTCGACTGCCAGGGCCACGCCCTGACCGACGCCGACACACAAGGTGGCAAGGCCATAACGCCCGTCACGCAGCTGCAAGGCGCGCGACACTGTCAGCGCCAGCCGCGCACCGGACATGCCGAGCGGATGGCCAAGCGCAATCGCGCCGCCATGCGGATTGACGTGCTCGGCATCATCTGCGAGGCCAAGACCGCGCAGCACGGCCAGCCCTTGCGCAGCGAACGCCTCGTTCAGTTCGATCACGGCGAAATCGGAGGGTTTCAGTCCAAGACGCGCGCAGAGCTTCTGCGTGGCGGGAACCGGGCCGATGCCCATGATGCGTGGCGCCACGCCAGCCGTCGCCATGCCGAGAATGCGGGCCTTTGGTGTCAGCCCATGTGCTCTCACGGCGGCTTCCGAGGCCAGGATGATGGCGCAGGCGCCGTCATTGACGCCCGAGGCATTGCCAGCTGTCACAGTGCCGTCTGGCCGCACGATGGGCTTGAGCTTCGTCAGCTGCTCCGCCGTCGTGTCAGCGCGCGGGTGCTCGTCGATGCTGACGGCGACGGGATCGCCCTTGCGCGAGGCGACCATCACCGGCGTGATCTCGCCCGCCAGAAAGCCGGAGGCTTGCGCCGCAGCTGTGCGCGCCTGCGAGCGCAGGGCGAAGGCGTCCTGATCGGCGCGGGAAATGCCGTGATCGTCAGCGACATTTTCTGCCGTCTCGGGCATGGAATCGGTGCCATAAGCGGCCTTCATCGCCTTGTTGACGAAGCGCCAGCCGATGGTGGTGTCAAAAACATCAGCTGAGCGCTGGAAGGCGCTTTCCGCCTTGCCCATCACGAGCGGGGCGCGTGTCATGGATTCAACGCCGCCTGCAATCACCATCTCGGCTTCACCTGCGCGGATGGCGCGCGCGCCGGAGCCCACGGCATCCAGCCCGGAGGCACAAAGCCGGTTCAGCGTTGTGCCCGGCACCGTGGCAGGCAGCCCTGCCAGCAAAGCCGCCATGCGCGCCACGTTGCGGTTATCCTCTCCGGCCTGGTTGGCGCAGCCATAGTAGACCTCTTCCACCGCCGCCCAATCGACCTTGGGCAAAAGGTGCATCAGGGCGCGAATCGGCACAGCGGCAAGATCATCAGCGCGCACGGAAGCCAGTGCGCCGCCATAGCGGCCAATCGGCGTGCGCAGGCCTTCGCAGAGATAGACGGTTCTGGTCATGCGGCCACTCCATGGGCCTGTCTGGTACGGGCATGGAGTGCGCGCAGCACCTCCAGCTCCTGTTCGGTTGCGGCAGGCGTCTCTGTGACATCGGCCGCAAAGCGCAGGGTCCAGCCACAGCCCGCCTGCACCTGTTCGCGCGTGATGCCGGGATGGAGCGCTGTCACCGTCAATTCCATCGTCTCGGGATCAGGCTGCATCACGCACAGATCGGTGATGATCTGCGTCGGACCTCTGGTCGTGACGCCCAGCGCCGCGCGATCACCCTTGCCGGTGCCATGGCCGAATGACGTGATGAAGGGCAGCTTCTCGACAAAGGCACGGTGGCCCATCGCCATGGTGATGAAGATCTGGCCGCAGCTGGTCGCAATCTCGGGCGCCCCGCCGCCACCTGGCAGCCGCACCTTGGGCTGGTCATAGGGGCCGACCACCGTGGTGTTGAGATTGGCGAAACGGTCGATCTGCGCCCCACCGAGAAAGCCGATGGTGATGCGCCCGCCCTGCAGCCAGTAGCGGAACATCTCGGGCACGCTGACGGTCGTCAACGCCGTGTCGCACAACTCGCCATCGCCAATGGAAAGCGGCAGCACATTGGGCCGGGTCTGCACCGTGCCTGATTCGTAAATCAGCGTGATCCTCGGCGCATGCGTCAGCCGCGCCAGATTGCAGGCCGCCGATGGCGCGCCGATGCCGACAAAACAGACATCGTCATCCGTCAGCAGCCGGGCGGCGGCAATCGTCATCATCTCGGTCGGGGTGGCCATCATCATCTGTCCTCAGGCGGCCTGATGGCGCGCGTGGATGGCGAAGGCTTCGGGGCCCTTCTCCAGCACATTCGTTTTCATCCAGGCGGCAAATGTGTCCCGCTCGCGCGCGATTCTGTCCCAGCCAATGTAGAAGTCATTGGCGCGCTTGGTGAACCCTTGCGTATAGGAGGGGAAGGCCCCGCCCGGCACATGCGCAACCGCTGTCACGGTCCATGAGGGCAGGATCACCGCATTGGCATTGCGCGGCCCGAAATCGTCGACGATTTCCTCGACCGTGACCAGCGAACGCCTTGAGGCCAGCACAGCCTCTTTCTGCACGCCGATGATGCCTTCGAGCAGCACATTGCCTTCGCGGTCCGCCTTCAGCGCATGGATGAAGGCCGCATCGGGCCGGATTGCCGGGACTGTTGCCAGCACCTCGCCGGTGTAGGGACAGGTGACGGATTTGATGCGCGCGTTCACCTTCGGCAGATCGACGCCCCGATAACCGCGAAACACGGCGAAGGGCAGGTTGGCGGCACCCGCCTCATAGGCATTGGCCATGGCGGCATGGCTGTGCTCTTCCAGCTCGAGCCTGTGCGGCCAGCCATTCTCCACCGCATCGCGCATCCTGTGCAGAGAGCCGACACCGGGATTGCCGCCCCAGGAGAAGACAAGCTTCTCGGCGCAGCCCATGCCGATCATCTGGTCATAGATCAGGTCCGGCGTCATGCGGATCAGCGTCAGCCGCCGCTTGTTCTGGCGGATGGCCTCGTGGCCTGCCGCAAACGGAATAAGATGGGTGAAGCCCTCCATCGCAACCGAGTCGCCATCGCGCAGAACCTCTTCGACACCCTCTTGCACCGAGAGAAAACGCGCCATTTCTTATTCCTCAATTTGTGCGATAATCGCACATTGATTTGTTATTCGCACAATGCCATAATGCGAACGTTCACGTCAAGCAGCAGCCCATCATGACCATGACCCCGATCAACGAAGCCCCGGCGGTTGCCGAACGTGACCTGATGGCCGGGCTGGAGAAGGGTCTGGCCGTCATCGCCTGTTTTGATGGCGCGCACCGGCAACTGACGATTGCCGAGGTTTCCGCCATGACGGGCCTGTCGCGTGCCGCCGCGCGCCGCTGCCTGTTGACGCTGACCGCCAGCCATTATGCGACCTATGACGGCAAGTTCTTCCGGCTGACGGCGCGCGTGCTGCGGCTGGGATATGCCTATCTCGCTTCCTCGCCACTGCCGCAAATCCTGCAACCCTTCCTCGAGCAACTCTCGGAAGAGACGCATGAATCGGCTTCCGCCTCCATTCTGGAAGGCCATGAGATCATCTACATTGCCCGCTCGGCGCAGAAGCGGATCATGTCTGTGGGGCTGTCCGTCGGTGCGCGTTTGCCGGCTTACTGCACCTCCATGGGGCGGATGCTGCTTTCGGCACTGTCCGAAGATGAGGCCCGCCAGCGCGTGCTGGCGGCAGGTCCTGTTCCGCTGACGCGACACACCCTGACCGAGACAAGCGCCGTGATGGGGCGTATCCATCAGGCCTGCGCACAAGGCTGGGC
>JAYWHQ010000241.1:0-3751 GCA_043777655.1 Allobosea sp.
GTCACGGTCAAGGGCGGCGGGCAGGTCACGGGCATGTCGTCATCGTCGAGCGGCCACATCAAGGTCAATGCGGGCACCGCCATGGCCGAATACGACACACCGTAAGCGCAAGGGGAGGGGCAGATGAGAGATTGGCGCAAGTTTCTGCCCGCCTCGTTCAAGGGCTTCCGCTTCGAAACCAAATCGACGGCACAGACCGGCGCGCGCGCCATTCCGGTGCATGAATACGTCCGTTCGGAAAGCCACGACACCGAGGACATGGGCCGCAAGGCGGGCAAGCTGTCCGTCACGGCCTACCTGGCATCCGACACGGTCGATGCCGAGGCCACGGCTTTCTTCACGATATGCACCTCACCGGGCGCAGGCCTGCTGACCGTGCCTGACCATCCGCCCGGCATGTATCGCTGCACCGAGGTCAAGCGTTCGCAGGACAATGACACGATGGGCAAGATCGCCTTCGAGTTGTCATTCGTCGAGGCGGGGGGCGGCGGGTCTTTCGTTCTGCCGCAATTCGATCTGATGGCCGCGTCAAGCGCCTCCGCATTGTCAGGACTGGCGCGGGGCATCATGCAAGGGTTCAACCGCTGATGGCCACGCGTGACCAGATCGTGCAACTCGGCAATGCCGTCCCGGCATTCGTCGCGGCGCTGGCACCCGTGGCTGTGGCCAACCCGGCGGTTGCCGCTGCGTTCGAGCGCGCCACTGCCGCGCTCCGGACCACGGTTGACCCGGTTGAACAGGCCGCATTGCTTGTCGAGATGATCCGCGCGCTGGGCGTGGCGGGCGCTGACGAGGCACAGGCCTGGATCATCGCGGCGGACAAGGCCGCGCTCATTCCGGCCACCACGATTTCGCCGGGCATCAACCGGCAGCAGGGCCTCGCGCGCTGTGCCTCTGCCCTCATTGAGGGCGCGTGCTGGCAGGAGGCGGCTGTGGCTATCATCTCACGCCCGCCACAGGCCCGCGCGGATGCCTCGTTCCTGCGGTCACGCATTGCGGCGGGTGTCGAGCCCGTGCTGGACAGGGTGGCCGATCTTTGCGGCGCGCCTGCCTATGATGCGATCCGCGCAACCGTCGACACCGCCATCAAGGGGCTGGACCGGCTCATCCTGGAGCTGGCCCCGCTGGCGCAGATTTCATTCGAGCGCCGCGTGCCGTCCACCGTGGCGGCATGGCTTCTCTATGGCGATCCGGATCGCGCCGAGGGCCTTGTCGCCCGTGCGCAGACCCTCACTCCCTTCCTCATGCCGCGCACGTTTCTGGCGCAGGCCCCCAGCACGATCTAGGCCATGGCGGACATCACCGAAGACGTCACCCTGTCATTCGACGGGCAGGTGCTCCGTGGCTTCCAGCAGGTCAACGTCGCCCGCTCGATGAAGAAGGCGGAGATCACCTTCGGCGTGAAGGCGACCAACCCGGCATGGTCGGCGGATGCCTTTCTGGTTCGCTTCGCCCGCAACATCGAGATCAAGGCGGGCGGAGACCTGATGGTCATGGGCCAGGTCGACGATTACGAGAGCGAACAGACCGGCGGTTCCGAAAGCCGGGAGGTGCGCATTTCCGGCACATCGAAGGGCGCGCTTTCGGCTCGCCACCCACCGGTCAAGCACAAAACGGGCCGGGTCGAGAACAAGACCCTTCTGGACGTGGCGAAGGAATTTGACGAGACCGGCGTCGGCTTCACCGCCGAAGACGGTCTGAACCTTCGCAAAATCCCGATGGTGCAGCGCCACCCGCTGGACACGACCTTCGCGACCATCGAGCGCTACGCGCGCGCCGAAGGCGTGATGCTGGCCGGGCAACCCGATGGCGGCGTCAAGCTGACGCGCGGTTCCGACAAGCGCCACCCGGACCTGATCGAGGGCGAAAGCCGGATCAAGAAACTCAAGGTCAAGATCAGCCAGAAGAACAAGACCAGCCCCAACGTGGTGCGCGGCCAGCGCCGCGTCGGCACGCAGGGCAAGGAAACCCGTCAAGAGGAACAGGTGTTCGACCCCAGCGTCGGCGCGTTCCGGCCCACAATCATCTTTGGCGAGACGGACCAGGACAAGCGCGAACAGAAGGACCGTGGCGAATGGCAGCGGCTTCGTCAGGGCGCGTTCGGTGGCGTTTCGATCAGCATGACGGTTGCGGGCTGGCGTGATGCCGATGGCACGATCTGGGAGCCGGGCCGTCTGATTTTCTGCCGCGTGGCGAGCGAAAAGGTTGAACAGGACATGCGCCTGGAATCGGTGACCTACACGCAGGATGAAAAGGGCACCGTGGCCGAACTGACGCTGGTCGATCCGGCCACGACCGGAAAGGCCAACAAGGGCGGCAAGGCGGCGGCGGCGAAGAACAAAAGCCACCCCGGTTATGGCATCGCCGCTCCGGCGTGGACCCTGGATAACGGGATTTGACCATGGACCTGTTCCGGGCAGAAATTGAAGCGACCGACGATTCGGGTGCGCAACAGCTTTTGCGAATGCTCGGCATGCCGGGCGAACAACTTGCCCGCGTGCACCGGCTCAACCCCTACGGTCTGGCCAGCCATGCAAAGGCGGGGTCGCACGGGCTGGGCGTGGCCATTGGCGGCCGCCGCGATCAGGTAATGTTCATCGGCGGCGAGGCGGAAGGTTCGCGCCCGCGCGATCTGCCAGCCGAGGCCGTGGCGCTCTACGGACCGAACGGCAAGATCATGAAAATCCTGCCGCAAAAGATCGAGACGGACCTAAAGAACGAGGATTCGCACACCAAGGACGGGCGCCGCATCCAGCACGATGCGACGGACTGGATCTGGTCGAAAGGCAAGGCGGTCTTTCTGGGCCGCACCGGGCCATGGTTTCCGGTGGTCACCACCTCCGGCCCGTCCGATTGCGTCTTCGCCTCGCTTGGCCCGGCTGCACCCAACGCGATGACCGGCGGATACTGACAGGCACATCATGTTCAAGGTTTCGACGTTCGACGCCATTCTGCCGGAAGGCCTGGCGGCGCCGGATATTGGCTGGACCGGCTTTGTCGGGGACTTCGTGCCCGATGCCGTCTTCGGCTTTGTCGGGCAGAACCCGATCAAGACCTCCATCCTCATGCTGCTGTTCACGGACGTGGCGTGCGAGCCCGCACAGCTGCGCCCGGAACACAATGGCGACCGACGCGGCTGGGTGGGTGACGGGTTCGGGATTGATGCCACGCGCGGGGAACAGCCGCTGGGCTCCACGCTCTGGCTGCTGCGCCGATCCGTGCTGAACGAACAGGTTGCGTTCGAGGCCGAGGCCGAATGCGTGCGTGCCCTGCAACCGCTTGTGCGGCAGGGCATCGCGACATCGGTGCTCGCCACGGCGCGCATCAACGGCGCGCGTGACAGGCTTGAACTCGCGATCACGCTCAAGGCCCGCGACGGGCGACCTGTCTTTGCGGATCAATTCGATGTGCTCTGGAAAAGGGTAAACTGATGGCCCTGCCCTCAACCACAATCGCGGCCTGGTATGCCAAGGCGCTGGCCGGGTTCCGCGCCGTTGTCGGCCCCGTGGTCGACATCTGGCCGAACACCTATGCCGTGATTTCCAAGGTGCTGGCCGCGCTCTCGAAAGAGATTGATCTGCGGCTCGCCATCCTGTTCCGCCAGATATTCGTCAAGGACGCCGACCCTCCTTACGTCGAGCTTCACGCCTTTGAATATGGCATCGCGCCCCGGCCTGCGGGCCGTGCGGCGGGCTCCGTCACGGTCACGGCCACCGGCGCAGGCGTCATCTCTGCGGGCGTGGCGTTCCAG
>JAYWHQ010000242.1:0-13360 GCA_043777655.1 Allobosea sp.
GCCAGGAAGAAGCTGGCTGTGTAGAGCGTCGGCGAACCCACGATCTCGGTGTGGAACTTCACCAGTTCCTGCACCTTCACCGCCGGCACGACTTCCCAAGGGATGACGGCGCCATCGATGACCTTCTGCGCCAGGCTCTCGGGCACCTGCGGCACCGGCATGCCGACCGAGACCGCACCCAGCGCCTTCAGCGCCTCTCCAGCCAGACGCGTCGGGTTGCGCAGGCGCAGGCCCTTCATGTCTTCCAGCGTCTTGATCTGCTTGTTGGCGTGAATGTGTCCGGCATCATGCGCCCAATAGGCCAGCAGCTTGACGTCCTTGACCTCGTCCCTGAGGTGGGCATCGGCAAGCTCCTGCCCGGCCTTGGCATTCACGATGGCGCGCTGCGCGCAGATGAAGGGCAGCTCCAGCACCTCGGTGGTCGGGAAGCGGCCCGGCGTCGAGCCCGGCAGCGTCCAGACAATGTCGGCCACGCCATCGCGCGCCTGATCGAACAGTTGCGGCGGCGTGCCGCCCAGCTGCATGGCCGGGAAGATGTCGATCTTGATCTTGCCCTGGCTCTCGTCTTCCACGCGCTTGGCCCATGGGGCGAGCAGCTTGGCATGCGCGTTGGAAACAGGCGGCAGAAAGTGGTGCAGCTTCAGCGTCACCACGGCCTGCGCGCGAGCACTGGAGATGACATGCGGCGTAGCAATCGCGGCGCCGGCGCCAATCATGAGATGTCTGCGGTTGATGGTCATGTGAGATCCTCCCTCGTCGGTATCTTGTCGTGAATATGCACCATGGGCAATCCTGCCGAAGCTTGTTCTTTGGTGTGCGGTTTCACGCCTCGAAATCCGGCTGTTGCGACGGATGGGCGGCGGCAAAGGCTGGATGCGCGGCGCAATGGGCCGCAATACGGTTGACCGTGGCCAGCTGGCTGACATCTGCGCCAAAGCGCGCCGCAGAAAACAGTTGCGGGATGAGGCAGAGATCCGCCAACCCCGGCATGTCGCCATGGCAGAAGGCTCCGACCGTGCCTGAGGCGTTGAGCTGCGCCTCGAAGGCCGCCAGCCCGCTCTCGATCCAGCGCCGGCACCAGGCGTCGAGTTGGGCCTGATCCTGGCCCAGCTCAGAGCGCAAGTGGCCGAGCACACGCAGGTTCTGCAACGGATGAATGTCGCAGGCAATGGCGAGCGCCAGCGCCCGCACATGCGCACGCTCGAACGGATCGCAAGGCAGCAGGGCAGGCGAGGGATAGACATCTTCCAGCCACTCGATGATGGCGAGCGATTGCGTCAGCACATGGCAGTCCGTCACCAGCGCGGGGACAAAGCCTTGCGGATTGAGCTTCAGGAAATCTTCGCTGCGCTGCTCACCCTTGCGCAGGTGAACGGCGACCATTTCGGGGGAAAGGCCCTTGAGATTCAGCGCGATGCGGCAGCGATAGGCCGCCGAGGAGCGGAAATAGCCATGGAAGATCATGCGTGACCACGCCTCCACCGACTGCGCCCGCTGACCACAGCCATCACGTTATTCCGCCGCGCTGAATGTGACCTTGATTGACGACAGCCCGTCAATCTCGCCGAGCAGCGTATCGCCCGGCTGCACGGCCCCAACACCTGCTGGCGTGCCGGTATAGATCAAGTCGCCGGCTGCCAGATGATAATAGCGCGACAGGTGGTCGATGATGTCCGGCACAGCCCAGACCATGTCGCTGAGGCGCGCATCCTGCTTCATCACACCATTCTGCTGCATGCAGATGCGCTGGTCGCCAATGGCGCCGAAGTCAGCTGCTCGCGTGATGGTTGAGATGATGGCCGACTGCTCAAAGGATTTGGCCAGATCCCAAGGGCGGCCCTTTTCTTTGGCCTGCGCCTGCAGATCACGCCGTGTCATGTCGAGCCCGGTGGCATAGCCATAGACAATCGACAGCGCGTCTTTCGCGGCAATGCGGAAGGCAGGCGCGCCAATGGCGACCACGAACTCCATCTCGTAATGGCAGTTCTTCGTGCCCGGCGGGTAGGGGATGGTGGCTCCAGTGGGCACAATCGCATTGGCGAATTTCATGAAATAGAAAGGCGCCTCGCGGTCGACCTCGCCGCCCATTTCCTTGGCATGTTCCACATAATTGCGGCCGACGCAGAAAATGCGGTTGACCGGAAACAGCTTGTCTTCGCCGAGCACGGGCACGGTGGCAACCGGGGGCGAGGCAAAGAGCAGGTTGTGCGAGGCGGACATCGGGCTTCTTTCTTTCGGGTTCGAAACGTGCGTGCGGCAACATCGGCAAATCAGCCTTTCGCCGCAATGCCCTGCATGACAGAAAATGCGTATAGCTAGCCAACGATATTTGCTTTTAGGGTTGGGCAGGGCAGGCATGCGCACACAGGTCGCCATCATTGGCGCGGGGCCGGCAGGGTTGATGCTGGGCGCGCTGCTGCACAAGGCAGGCATCGACAATGTCATCGTCGAGCGGCAATCGCCGGACTATGTGCTGTCGCGCATCCGGGCAGGCGTGCTGGAGCAGGGCACAGTCGCGCTGCTGGCAAGCGTCGGTGTCGATGCGCGCCTCAAGCGCGAGGGGCTGGCCCATGATGGTTTTGCCCTGGGCTTTGCCAATCGCCGCTTCCGCATCGACCTGAAGGACCTGACGGGAGGCCGCCATGTCACGGTCTATGGCCAGACGGAGGTGACGCGTGACCTGATGGAAGCGCGCAAGGCCGCCGGGCTGACGACCGTCTACAATGCGGGCGATGTTGCGCTGCATGATTTTGACGGGGCCAAACCGCACGTCAGTTGGACTGAAAATGGCCAGACGCGCGAATTCGCCTGCGACTTCATCGCGGGCTGCGATGGCTATCACGGCGTCAGCCGCGCCAGTGTGCCGGGGACGGCCATCAACCTGTTCGAGCGGGTCTATCCTTTCGGCTGGCTGGGTGTTCTGACAGATGTGCCGCCCTGTTCCGAAGAACTGATCTATGCCGGTCACGAGCGTGGTTTTGCGCTCTGCTCGATGCGCTCGCACACGCGCAGCCGCTATTACATCCAGTGCCGGGCGGATGAGGACATCAAGGCCTGGTCGGATGAACGCTTCTGGGACGAGCTGCGCCTGAGGCTTGATCCAGAGGCAGCGGCAAGCGTTGTCACCGGTCCATCCATCGAGAAATCAGTCGCGCCCCTGCGCAGCTTTGTCGCCGAGCCGATGCGCTTTGGCCGTCTGTTTCTGGCGGGAGACGCGGCCCATATCGTGCCGCCCACCGGCGCCAAGGGGTTGAACCTCGCGATGGGCGATGCGTTCTATCTGGCGCAGGCGTTGACCGAGCATTACGGCGAGAAATCGGACGCTGGCACCAACGGTTATTCACAGCGCGCACTCGCCCGCATCTGGAAGACCGAGCGCTTTTCCTGGGCGATGACCAAGCTGCTCCATCGCTTCCCGGAAGACAGTCCGTTCGAGCAGCGCATGCAGGATGCCGAGTTCGCCTATCTGGAAGGCTCGCGCGCCGCACAGATGGCGCTGGCCGAGAACTATGTCGGGTTGCCGCTGGATTGAGGCGGCTCCGCAGGCTTCATCGCGCCACCCAGGAACAGTTCGCCGACGCGTGGATCGGCCAGCACATTGGCGGCTGTGTCCTCAATCCGCGTCTGGCCCTGTTCGAGCACGAGGCCATAATCCGAGATCTGCAGCGCCTGCCTGGCATTCTGCTCGATGAGCAGAATGGTGACGCCATCATCGCGCAGGCGTTTCAGGATGCTGAACACCTCCTGCACCATCAGCGGCGACAGTCCGATGGACGGCTCGTCAATCAGCATCACCTTGGGGTCAAGCAGCAGTCCGCGCGCCACTTCCAGCAGCTTCTGCTGGCCGCCTGACAATGTGCCCGCCTGCGCCGAGGCCTTCTCGCGCAGCATCGGGAAGCGGTCCATCATCGCGTCCAGCCTGCGCGGCACGCTGGACTGGTCGTCGAGCGCCGTCGCGCCCAGCTCCAGATTGTGCTTCACCGACAGCTCGGGGAAGATGTTGCGCCCTTGCGGCACGAAGCTCACGCCCGCATCCAGCAACTGGCGCGGGCGATGGTTGGTGATGTCGCGGCCCTCCAGCATGACCTGGCCTTCGCGCACCGGCAGCAGGCCAAAGATCGTCTTGAACATGGTCGATTTGCCGGCACCATTCGGCCCGATCACGGTGGTGATCGCACCGCGCTGAATCGCGCAGGTCGTGCCGTTCAGGATGGTCATCTTGCCATAGCCGGAGACCACATCGGTCAGGGTCAGGGCGGCGGTGTTGTTGCTCATCAACGCGCTCCCCTCAATGGCCCAGATAGGCTTCGATGACCTTGGGGTCTCGCCGGATCATGTCCGGCGGCCCTTCGGCGATGATCTGACCCTCAGCCAGCACGAGGATGCGCGTGCACAGCGACATCACGAATTCCATGTTGTGCTCGACGACGACGAAGGTTGCGCCGGTCTCGCGGTTGATCGCTTGCAGGCGCTCCTTCAGGTTGCCCAGCATGGTGAGGTTGACGCCGCCAGCCGGCTCGTCGAGCAGCACGAGACGCGGCCCCGCCATGAAGGCCATGGCGCAATCGAGCAGCTTTTGCTGGCCATAGGACAGCCCGCCCGCCTTCTCGTCCGAGAGGTGGCCAAGGCGGAAAAACACGATCATCCGCTCGGCATCGCTTGAGAGCCCGGCGTCAGACGCCATGAACAGACGGCTGAGCCGCGAGCCCTTGTGCTCCTGACCTGCCAGAATGAGGTTTTCGCGCACCGTCAGCTGCGGGAAGACCTGCAACAGCTGGAAGGTGCGGCTCATGCCACGCCTGTTCAGCTCCGAGGGGCGCAGTCCGGTCACGTCCTGCCCGTCCACAGTGACCTGGCCACGGTCCGGCACCTGCTGGCCGAGGATGCAGTTGAACAGCGTCGATTTCCCCGAGCCATTGGGGCCAATGAGCCCAAGAATCTCGCCCTCGCGCACCTCGAATGTCACGCCGCGCACCGCATGCACGCCGCCATAGGATTTGGCGACATTGCTGACCTTCAGAACAGTCTTTCCCACGTCCCGTTGCAGCGTCGTCACGGCTTTGCACTCTCGGTGCTGCCACTGAGCGTCGGTCCCTTGTCATCGGCATGCGGGCGGCGCTTGCGCGTGAAGATGCGCTCCCAGAGACCGACAATGCCTGTCGGGCAAATCGCGACCATGATCATCACGATGACGGCGAAGATGATGGGTGCCAGCCCCTGCGAGAAGCGCAGCCATTCCGGCAGCAGCACCGCAACCGCCGCCCCGATAAAGGGACCAGCGAGCGAGCCCAATCCGCCGATCATGATCATCAGCAGATACATCAGCGATGGCCCGAGAGCGAAGGGCGCGGGGTCAATGAACTCGACCAGTGGCGCATAGAGCGAACCGGCCAGCCCGCCATAGGCAGAGCCGATGGCGAAGGCGAGCAGCTTGTAGCCGCGCACATCGACGCCAAGCGATTCCGCCCGGATCGGGTTCTCGCGCAGCGAGGTGAAGGCCCGGCCCCAAGGGCTGCGGATGATCCACCACATCACGAAGGAGAGCACGACCGTGATCGTCAGCACGAACCAGTAGAAATTGGCGGCAGGCCGCGTGCGCATGCCAAAGATCACCGGGCGGGGTATATCCTGAATACCGGTGACGCCGCCCGTCAGCCATTCCTCGTTGCGGATGACCAGCCAGACGAAAACGGCAAAGGCCAGCGTGACGAAGGCGAGATAGTGCTTCTGCACCCTGAGGGCCGGGAAGCCGAGCGCAAGTCCGACGGTGAAAGCGAACAGCCCCGAACCTGCAAAAGCAAAGCCGAAAGGCAGCCCCGCCTTTGTCGTGATGGCAGTGAAATAGGCGCCTATGCCCAGAAATGCTGCCTGCGCCAGCGTCTCCTGTCCCGCATAGCCCATGATGAGGTTGACGCCCATCGCGGCAATGGCCGTCACCAGCCAGAGCGTGAGGATGAAGGTGCCGTAGCGCCGCAGGCCCGTCCAGGGAATGCCATAGCCTGACAGATCAAGCGGCAGCAGGATGAGGACGACCAGCCCGATTGCCAGCAGGGCGAGGCGCGAGACGGTCGTGTTCATACCGCGCGTTCCTCTTTGCGGCCCAGCAAACCTTGCGGACGAAACAGGATGACCAGCACAAGCAGCAGCAGCGGCACCGCCTGCCGATATTGCGTGGAAACATAGGCTGCCGCCAGATTGTCGATCACCCCGATCAGCAGCCCGCCGACAATGGCGCCGCGCACCTGATTGAAGCCGCCGATGATGGCGGCCACAAAGGCAGCCAGCCCCAGTGTTTCACCATTCGAGAACTTGGCCAGATAGATCGGGGACACCAGCAGCGAGGCCATGGCCGCCAGCGCGGCATTGATGAGAAACGTATAGAGCACCATGCGCTCGACATTGACGCCAAGGATGCGCGCCGTGGTCGGGTTCATCGCCGCCGCCTGCATCTGGCGTCCGGTGCGCGTATGGGCGAGGAACCAGGCCAGCGTCAGGATTGTCGCCAGCGCCACGAGCAGCACGCCGATCTGGTCGAGCGCAATCCTGGCGCCGAACACCGAGATGACGTCGCGCGGCAGAATGGTGGGGAAGGCGTGCGCCTCGGCGCTGTAGACGTCCTTGACGCCATCCTTGAGGAAGATGGCGAGCGCCAGTGTCGAGATGACGATGGGCAGCACGGGCTGGCCTTCCAGCGGATCAACGATGATGCGCTTGAACAGGAAGCCCAGCACAAAGATCGACATCGCAACCGCCATGACGGCGGCAACCGAGAACGGCACGCCGAGCCAGTACATTGCGCCGAGCGCAAAGAAGGCCGGCAGCATGACGAACTCGCCTTGCGCGAAATTGATCGTCTGCGCCGTCTGCCAGACCAGCGTAAAGCCGATCGCGGCGAGCGCAAAGATCGCGCCAGTGGCAAGGCCTGCAACGATCAGCTGAATGAAATCTGTCATGGCGGCTCCTGCTGTCTTGGCGGCTCCTGCCAGAAGGCGCTTCTGCGCCTTGGCAAACATTCAGTGGAAGAAATCAGTCATTACGACCGTTGAGCGGGGCGCGTTGAGCCCTTCTCCCTCCCAGACCGGGCCTGCCCGATCTGGGCTTTACCTTGTCTATCTCGGGTCAACCCGAGATAGATCGGGAGAAGGGCTTGCCCGCAGGCATTGTTCAAAAGCCACCCCAAAGCGATTGCCTTGGCATTGGCTGGCAGGTTCACTTGCCAAGCTTGGGCAATGTCTGCGTGATGATCTGCTTGCCGCCCTTGACCTCGGCGAGGAACGACACGCGGTCGATTTCGCCTGTCTCGTCCCATGAGGCTTCAAGCAGGATGCCCGGCTCCTTGTCAGGCGTGATGGTCAGGCCGCGCAAAGCCGCCGCAATGGCCTTCGCATCCCACTTGCCGGCCTTCTCGACAGCTGCCTTCAGCATATAGGGCGCGATGTAGCCTTTGATGCCATTGTGGTCAGTCGTGTACTTGTAGCGCTCCTGGAACTTCTTGGCGTAGGCCTGGATGGCAGGCGAGGGGGCGTCAGCGCTCAGGCCGACATGGCCCTTCACGCCTTCAGCGGCATCCTTGGCCAGATCGATCACCTTCTGGCCCAGCAGCGTCGTCTCGCCGATCAGCGGCTTGTTCAGACCCTGCTTCTTGGCCTCGATCAGGAAGCGCGCGCTTTCTTCCTCGTTGAGATAAACGAAGACGGCATCGGCATTGGCACCCTTCACCTTGATGACATCGGCGGTAAAATCGGCTTGGCCAGTCTCAGCCGAGAGATCGGAGACCACTTTGATGCCGCGCTTTTCCAGCTCGGGAATGATGGCGTTGCGGCCACCCTTGCCGAAATCATTGTTCTGATAAAGCACCGCAATGGTCTTGGCCTTCACCTCGTCGCGGATGTAGTTCGCGATCTTCGGCATCGAGACATTCTGCCCGAACGAGGTGCGGAAAATATACTTCGAGCCCTGTGCCGTCAGAGGTGCCGCTTCGCCACCGATGATCTGGGCGACTTCGGCCTCGGCCGTCATCTTCAGCGTCACGCTGACGCTGCCGGAATAAATCGGGCCGAAAATCGCCATAGGCTTGTCATCAAGCGCGCGCTGCACGCCAGCGCGCGCCTTGCCGGGGTCGGTGCCGGTGTCGACAAACTCAAGCTCCAGCTTCTTGCCGAGAATGCCGCCCTTGGCGTTGATCTCTTCGACAGCCAGCGAGGAACCGTTCTTCCAGTTCTGGCCAACAGCTGCACCAGCGCCGGACAACTCGATGATATTGGGGATCTTGATGACGTCCTGCGCAGACGTCGTGCCAGTGAACGCGGCACTGAGCGTGAGGGCAGCAATGCCCGTCAAAAGTGAGGTGCGTGTGATGGAGAACATGGTGACATTCCTTCCCTGAAGCTCGCGCTTGTCTCACGCGATGTGATGCATCACTGCCATGTGTTTTTTCAGGATGCAACGCGTGCGACGGGCACATTCTGTGATTGCTATTTTAAAATGTACTATTTTGACCAAAGACGTTGAATTCAGCCCTTGGTCTTCGCCGCCCGTCCGAAAATCGCGACGGCCAGCATCACGCCGACCATCTGGATCGTGGCGCCCAAGCCTTCCGCCCATGTCGGCCAGCGCTGCTCATAGAGAAAGCCGTAAAGCAGCGCGAAGAGCGTCTCGGCGATGATGAGCTGGGCGGAAAGTGCCAGCGGCAGGCGGCGCGAGGCAATGATCCAGAACCAAGTCGCGAACCACGAGCCCGCGATGCCGAGCGCGAGCGACCATGAGGCAAAGCGGATGCCTTCCGGGCTCGTCAGCGGATAGATTGGCCAGCCGGAATTGCCGAGCCAGAGGCTGAGCGGGATCAGCGGCAAGGTTGCGAGGCCCGCGCCAATGCCCTGCAGCCCCGTCCAGGCGAGCGAGCCTGGCGGGTTGGGTGCCCGCATCACGCGCGCATTGATGACAGCATAGGAAATCCAGACCAGCAGCCCGATTGTCGCGCAGGCCGCACCCAGCGCAACATCGCTGGCGCGTTGCCCGCCCGGCGCATACGAGAAGGCCGAGACATTGACCAGCGCCAGTCCCGATAGAATCAGGCCGAGCGGCAAGGCCAGCGCACGCCACGACACGTTGCGATCCTGCCAGTTGCCGATGATCGCCAGCGCCACAGGCAAAAGCCCGATGATGAGTGGCGGCACGGCAGCACCCGCAAACTTTACCGCATAGGCCAGCGCCACGTAATAGGTGACGTAGCCCAGCAACCCGAGCCAGACCGCGATCCAGAATTGCCGCAGGCTCAGGCCGGTGGGGCGGAACACCGGCCACGCCATCAGAGCGACCGAGGCCAGCCCGAAGATCATGTAGCGCGCCACGGCCAGATCAAGCTCGCTGAACGGCGCGACAGCGCGCGGCGCGACAAAGGTCAACCCCCAGAGCGCACCTGTGGCCAGACCGGCGAGAATGCCGATCAGCATCGACGCAAGCTTTTGCGGTCTGGCAGAGCGTTGGAGATGTTCAAGGCGCGCTCAGGCGGCAAGCAGGCCCTCGGCTTTCACCCAGTCGAGGGTTTTTGCCAGTGCCCGCTCATAGCGGTCAAACATCTCGTCGATCTCGGCCGCCGTGATGATGAGCGGTGGGCAGAATGCCACGCGATCGCCGGAAAGCGGACGCACGATCAACCCTTCTTCCTGGGCAAAGCCGGCAGATTTGGCAGCAATGCCCTTCTTGGCGTCGAACTGAGCGCGGGACTTCTTGTCCCTGACGAACTCGATGCCGCCGATGAGGCCGACGCCTCGCGCCTCGCCGATGAGCGGATGCTCGCCCAACTGTTCGAGCCGCTTCAGGAAATGCGGCGCATTCTGCCGCACCTTGCCGATGATGTTGTCGCGCTCGTAGATTTCCAGCGTCTTCAGCGCAATGGCACAGCCGACCGGATGGCCCGAATAGGTGTTGCCATGGCCGAACGTGCCGATCTTGCGGCTCTGGTCGACGAGGATTTCGTTGATATCGTCAGGGATGAAGATGGCGCTCAGCGGAAAATAGGCTGAGGTCAGGGCCTTGGCACAGGACAGGGTGTCTGCCTTGAAGCCATAGGTGGTGCAGCCGAACATGTTGCCCGTGCGACCAAAGCCGGTAATGACTTCGTCAGAAATCAGCACGACATCATACTTGGCGAGCACGGCCTGGATCGCCTCGAAATAACCGCGCGGCGGCGTGATCGCGCCACCGGCACCCATCACCGGCTCTGCGATGAAGGCGGCCACCGTGTCCGGCCCCTCGCGCTGGATCATCTCGTCCAGCTCGTCCGCCATGCGCAGCGAGAACGCCTCCTCCGTCTCGCCGTCCAGCCCGTAACGGTAATGATGCGGGCAGGAGGTGTGCAGAATGCCTGCAATCGGCAGATCGAAATCGATGTGGTTGTAAGGCAGACCAGTGAGTGAGGCGGAGGCCACGGTGACGCCGTGATAGCCCTTCAGACGCGCGATGATCTTCTTCTTGTGCGGGCGACCCAGCGCATTGTTCATGTACCAGATCAGCTTGACCTGCGTGTCATTGGCGTCCGAGCCCGAGGAGCCATAGTAGATCTTGGACGTCGGGACAGGCGCGATTTCCTTCAGCTTTTCGGCAAGCTCGATTGCCGGGTCATGGCTGCGGCCCGAGAAGAGATGCGTGAAGGGCAGCTTCTTCATCTGCTCGTAACCTGCTTCGGCCAGCTCGCGGTTGGAATAGCCCAGCGAGGTGCACCAGAGCCCGGACATGCCCTCGATATAGTCCTTGCCTGCCACATCAAAAACGCGGACGCCTTCGCCGCGTTCCAGCACCAGAGGCCCTGCGTCCCGATGGGTGGCGAGGTTGGTATAGGGATGGACAAGCGTCTCGATGTCGCGAACGGCGAGATTGGTGAGCATGGGCGCGGTCTCCGGCAAGAAGCAGGCTGCGATTTCCACAGACTAGCGCAGTGGCAACGCAAGTTTCAGTCGTATTTCTGGCACGAACTGCGGCTTTGTGTCGTGCAGCCCATGCATGGCGCAAGGCTGCTGTGGAATGGCGTCAAGTGAGCGCACAAACCTGCTGGCCTATTTGTCCGTGATCGAGACGCCACTGAGTGTGAGCGGCGCTTTCGCACCTGTCTGCAACTGGTCCAGGAAGCCAATTGCCAGTGCATTCACCGCGCTGTTGACACTGGAACTGCCAATCCCGCCGATCTGCAAGTGCCCCGCGCCCTCGATCACGGCGAGGCGCTTGTTGCCGGGTGGCAATCCCTCGAATGCCGAGAGCCGGGCGGTATAGTCGCCGCCCACCACGGCGTCGCGCGTGCCGGTGACCATCAGCACCGGCTTGTTCACACCGCTCCACGCGCCTGGCCCATAGGTGGTGCCGACCCCCTGCGGCGACAGCGCGATGTAACCGTTGAACCGGTTGCGCCCCATGGCGCCGATCAAAGGCCGGGCGCCGGCCTCAATCATCACTGTTTGCGATCCCATGGAATGCCCGGCCAGCACCAGCAGCGGCGGGCGGCACGGGCGCAGCGCTTCAGCATAAGCCGCGTCAAGATCGGCAAGGCGGGCGACATGCTTGGGCCGCTCGCGGGCGGATGCGTCCACAGCTGCGAGCCCGCCGCCCTGCTGGAACGCGGCGCGCAACTGGTCGCGTCCGCTTTCACGATGTCCCATGGCGAGCACCCGCCAGCCGCGGGCCGCTGCGGCGGCTGCAAGGCTGCTCAATCCAGCCTCACTGCCACCAAAACCATGAGAGATCAGAAGCGTCGGCGCACATGGAGCTCGTGAGGCCGGCGCATAGATGCGCAGGGGTACCGATGCGCCATCTGCACGCGTGACACTGGCAGAGACTTGCGCCTTTGCGGGCAAGGGCAGTGCCAGAAGCATTGCGACACCGCTGGAGATCAGCCGAAGCATCATCCGGAATTTCCTCTCACATTGGCGGGGGCACGAAGCCGCCTGTGGCGCGTTCGATCATGGCGGCGACCGCAATCGCCGTGCGGTCCTCGCCTTCGGCTGCGATGATCTGCACACCCAGCGGCAGGCCAAGCGACGAGCGCATCACAGGTGCGGACACGGCCGGCAGATCGGCGCCTGTTGCCAGCGAAGACCAGACGAGGAAATCCATGTAGGGCCGCGTGCCGCCATTCACCTGTAGGACGCGCGCATGCACATCCGGCGCATGGTCATGCGGGATGGCCGCGACAGGGGCGGGCGGGCACAGCACCACATCATACTGTGTGAAAAACCGCACCCATTGCCGCTTCAGCGCCATGCGCCGCTGCTGGATCAGCTGATAGAAGCCAGGCGTCATCCGCGCGCCGCGCGCCTGCAGGGCCCGGTGCGACAGATCATGCGGCGAGACAGAAGCTGCCATCGCCTGCAGCTTGGCCCGCACCTTCACCGGCAGGCTGTAGGCCACGAAAGCGTGGTTCAGCAGGGAATAGATTTCGAACGCGTCCTCGAAGCGCAAACCGGGGCGCGCCTGCGTGTCCACAATCGCGCCTTGTGTTTCGAGCAATCGCGCGGCCTGCTCGACAGCTGCGCGCACAGGTGCATCTGTCGGCGCAAAGGGATCATCGGACCAAAGTGCGACGCGCAAGCCTTTGGCGTCTGTGCGGCGCGGCGGCTTCAGGGCTGCGCCCGGCACGGTGATGTCGCGTCCGCCCGAGATGATTGGCAAAAGCAGATCGAGATCGGCAGCCGAACGCGCAATCGGCCCGGCCACGATCAGGTCGCCATTGCGCACCGTGCGTTTTTCCGGCGGTGGCGGAATGCAGCCCCAGGTCGAGACCTGCCCCCAGCTTGGTTTCAACCCGAAGACGCCCGTGGCATGGGCTGGCCAGCGAATCGAGCCCCCGAGGTCCGAGCCCAGCTCGAAAGCCGCCATCCCGGTGGCGACAGCCACAGCCGCGCCGCCGGACGAGCCGCCCGGCGAGCGTGACACGTCCCACGGGTTGTTGGTGGTGCCATGCAGCGGATTGGTGCTCTGGAAATCGAAGGAGAAGAACGGCACGTTCGTCTTGCCGATGATGACGGCGCCAGCTTGCCTCAACCGCGCGACAGCCGTGGCGTCCTCTTCCGGCAGACGATCCCTGTAGCCCGGATTGCCGCCGGTCGAGATGAGCCCGCGCACATCGAAAGCGTCCTTGATGGTGATGGGCAGGCCTTCGAGCGGGCGCGGATTGCCAGCAGCGATCCGCCGATCTGATTCGCGCGCCATCGCCGAAGCCGCCTCGCGATCCTGCGCCACCACCGCGTTGAGCGACGGGTTCAGGGCGTCGATGCGTGCCAGCGCCGCATGCAGCAGTTCAGCGGCAGATATGTCACGATTGCGCAGGGCAGCAGCAGTGACATGGGCAGGCGACAGCAGATCGATCATG
>JAYWHQ010000243.1:0-3732 GCA_043777655.1 Allobosea sp.
TGGCCGCCATGAACATTTCCGGACAATCGCAGCGCATGACGGCCTCTGACATGACCACGCGCTTCCTGCCGGGGATGCACGCGCTGCAGCGCCAGATACAGCCGCTGCTGCCATGAGAGACGGCATGACATCGGCAACGAAGATTCGATCTAGCTGCCTGGAGGCCACGCTTTCGCCGGAACATGGCGGGCTTGTCGAGCGGCTTGTCTGGGCAGCTCCGAATGGCAAGACATTCGATCTGCTTCATCGCCCCGCAGAGCTTGAGCCGTCGCGCGCTGCGCCCAACCGTTTTGGCCTCTGGGCCATGGTGCCTTTCGCCAACCGGGCGGTGGGCGGCGTCGTGGATGATGGTGTCCGGCGCTTCACCGTGCCGCTGAATGATGAAGTGGCCAACATCAACATCCATGGCTTTGGTTGGCAGTCGGCCTGGTCATACCGGTCTGACCGCGCCGGTCATACCGTGTTGAGCCACACACGCGATGACGGGCCGGATCCGTATCGCTACCGGTGCGACCTCGACATCAACCTCGATGAGGCTGGTATGACCGCGAAACTCTCGGTGACTAACACGGCTGAGACGGCACTGCCTTTCGGTCTGGGCCTGCATCCGTGGTTTCCTTGCGCGGCTGACACGCGGCTGACCTTGGCAGCGGAAGGTGCGCTCGTTCTTGGCCAGCACTACCGCGCAAATGGCCATGAAACCTTTGACGATGGCGGGCCTTATGCCAGAGGCCCTGTGTTCAGAAGCCATACCGAGCAAGTGCTGAGCTGTCTTGGGTGGGATGGCAGGGCTTTGATTGATACGCCATCCACTGGCTTGCGCCTCACGCTGACAGCCAGCGAGAGCCTGCGCTTCCCGCTGGTCTGGGCGCCACCCAATGCGGATTTTCTCTGCGTCGAGCCGCAAAGCCACGGCATGGGCAGCCCGAGCGAGGCGGCAGCGCGCGCGGTTTCGCCGCTGAAGACACTGGCTCCCGGCGAGACATTGTCCGGCTGGCTGCGGATCGAGCCTTCGCTGCTGGTCGGCTGATGCTGGTTCAGCGTCGAACAGGCTGATAGCCATAGGCCGATGGCGGCAGGCCCGGCTTCAGGAACAGCTGCTCGCGCGCCGTGCTCCAGTCCGCCCCGCCTGTGCCGCGCTTGGCCTTGGCGACAGCCACCGGATTGCGCGCCTTGGCTTTCGCAACTTGCGTATTGCGGCTTTTCGCCTTGGCGAATTGCGTGTTGCCGTCCGGCGCTGTGCCATGCAGCGCGATGCGTGTGCCGCCCTTGCCGTGCTTTTGCACCAGCGCGAAGAATTTCGCTGCATTGGCGGGATGCAAGCGGATGCAGCCATGCGAGGCCGGGCGGCCAAGCATGCCGACCGCGCCCGTGGCATGCACGGCATAACCGCCACGGAAGAACACGGCATTGGGCATGTTGCCGCCATACTTGCGGGAATACCACTTCTTCTCCAGCCGAATCGGACGGTAAGTTCCAGTCGGCGTGCGATAGCCCTTGCGGCCCGACGAGATCGCCCAATTGTGGGTTTCGCCATCGCTTGTGCGCACGATCATGCGCTGTGTGCCAAGGTCGACGCGGGCCTCGAGCCCAGCATGAGCAGCACCGAGCCCCCCGACCGAGGCCACGATAAAAGCCAACAAAGCCAGCAGACGACACATGACAAACCTCACCCGAATGCAACCATGACCGCACGCTGGACAGTGCGCGGCCTTCCCCGTCCATCAGGAAACGCCCATTTCGCGCCATCGTAAAGCGCCAATCGCGGATGTGGTTTGCGGTTGGTGAGGTGATATGGTTTCGAATTCGACTCCAGCCGAAACCGGGGCCCTTGGCCAACCCATGTTTGAACTGCTGCTTCCCCAAGGCGTTCCGCCCGCTCTTGCACTGGCCCTCATTGCTGTCAGCTTCCTGACATCGGCCCTCACCGCCGCCTTCGGCATTGGCGGCGGCATTGCCATGCTGGGTGCGCTCTCGGCGGCCGTGCCACCTGCCACCATCGTGGCTGTGCATGGTGTCGTGCAGTTCGGCTCCAACATCGGTCGCGCCGTGATCCAGCGTGCGCATATCGTCTGGCCTCCGGTCTGGCGTTTTCTGGCGGGCAGCATTGTTGGCGTGCTGGCTGGCGCGCTTCTGGTGACCAGCCTGCCGGTGCGCGCACTCCTGGGCGCGCTTGGTGTGTTCATCCTCATCATGGTCTGGCTGCCAAAACCGAAGATCCCCGGCCTTGAGCGCCAGGGCATGATCGCGGGCGGGCTGATCGCGAGCGTGCTTTCCATGTTCGTGGGCGCTGTCGGCCCGTTCGTGCAGGCCTTGCTGCTGCCGCTTGGCCTTGAAAAGCGCGCGCTGGTGGCCACCCATGCGGCCATGCAGACGGCCCAGCACGCGCTGAAGGTTGCGGCTTTCGGGCTGGTCGGCTTTTCCTTTGCCGACTGGCTGCCGCTGACGCTGGCGATGATCGCGTCCGGCCTGGCTGGCACGTTGCTTGGCACGGCGCTGCTGGAGCGCCTGCCGGAAAAACTGTTCAGCATCGGTCTGAAAGTTCTGCTGACGCTGGTCGCGCTCGACCTGGCGCGGCGAAGTGTGCTGGGTTGAGTCTTTTTGCCCAGCTAGGCTTCAACCAGCGCGCGCCCTGCCTCACTGAAGCCGGCCTGCGCCAGCACCTCGGGCAGAGGCCCGCCTGTTGCCCAATCCAGCAGCTCGACGGTGTGAACGATCGGCGTCGCGATGCCGTTATCGGCAAAACCTTTGCCGATCTGCGTCATGCAGCCGATGTTGCCGGTGGCGACGATATCTGGCCGGGTCTTGGTGATGTTGCCGACCTTGCGCTCGCGCAGCTGGCCCGCAATCTCCGGCTGGAGGATGTTGTAGACGCCGGCAGAACCGCAACAGATATGCCCCTCGGGCACCTCTTTCACCTTGAACCCTGCCGCCGCCAGAAGCTTCTTCGGGCCATCCTTCAGTTGCTGGCCATGCTGCATCGAGCAGGCCGAGTGATAGGCAACACTCAGCCCGGTCTCGCGGGCGGGCGCCAGCTCCAGCGTCGCCAGAAACTCGGTGATGTCCTTTGCCAGCGCTGAAACTTTCGCCGCGCGCTCGGCCCAGACCGGGTCATCGCGCAGCATGAAGCCATAATCCTTGATCGTGGTCCCGCAGCCTGAGGCCGTGATGAGGATGGCATCCAGCCCCTCGCCCTCGACCTCGGCCATCCAGGCGGCGATGTTGGCCTGCGCGAAGGCGTGGCCTGCATGTTCCTGCCCCATGTGGTGAACCAGCGCGCCGCAGCAGCCCTCGCCCTTCGGCAGCACCACTTCAACACCATGACGCGTCAGCAGCCGGATGGTGGCATCGTTGATCATCGGGTTCAGCACCGGCTGGGCACACCCTGTCAGCAGCGCGACGCGCTTACTGCGCGGTGTCGTGGCCGGAAAGAGCTTGCCCTGTTCAGCACTGGAGCGCGGCGGCACGGAGGATGGCGCCAGCTCCAGCATTGCCTTCATGCGCGGGCCGACAACCGGCAGCACGCCGAACAGGCCCTTGAACGGACGCCCGATCATGGCACCCAGGATCGCAAGCCGGAAGCGGTTGGGATAGGGCAGGATGGCCGACAACACCTTGCGCATCAGCCGGTCATGCCAGGAGCGGGTGTAGGTCTCCTCGATATGGGCGCGGGCGTGGTCGACCAGATGCATGTAGTGCACGCCGGATGGGCAGGTCGTCATGCAGGCGAGG
>JAYWHQ010000244.1:0-3708 GCA_043777655.1 Allobosea sp.
TACGAAGCGGAACTGATGGCGCATGTCCAATCCGGCTAATGCTTATGCTCAGGCGGCCCGTGCCGCACAGACCACGCAATCCCCGCGCGATCTGGAAGCCACGATCCTGCTGAAAGCGGCCTCGCGGCTGCAGATCATCAAGGACAACTGGGACGAGCGCGAGAAGGATCTCGACGAGGCGCTGACCTATAACCGCAAGCTCTGGACCATTCTGGTCAGCGGCATCACCTCTGAAGAGAGCCAGATGCCGCTGGAGATCAAGCGCAACATCCTGTCGCTGGGCAACTTCATCTTCAACCATGGCTTCTCGGTGCTGGCCCGGCCCGCGCCCGAGCGCCTGACGGTGCTCATCAACATCAACCGCGACATCGCCGCTGGCCTGCGTGGCCGCGCCGAGGCTGCAAGCCAGCCGAACAGCGCCGCCTGAGCGGACCCTATTCGGCGGCCATCCGGTCGGATTCATGCGCCTGCAGCCAGCGCTCGGCCTCAAGTGCCGCCATGCAGCCCAGCCCCGCTGCCGTGACAGCCTGACGGAACACATCATCGGCCACGTCGCCAGCGGCAAAGACGCCCTCGACCGAGGTTTTCGTTGTGCCGGGGACAACCTCGATATAGCCGCCCTCTTTCATCTTCACCTGGCCGGTGAACAGCGCGGTCGCCGGCACATGGCCAATGGCGACGAAGATGCCGTCGGTCTTCATCTCGCTGAGTGCGCCCGTCTTGACGTTCTTCAGGCGCACGCCGGTGACAGCCGGAGGTGTGGTGCCGCCGAGAATTTCGTCAATCGCCGAGTCCCAGATCACCTCGATCTTCGGATGGCGGAACAGCCGCTCCTGCGCGATCTTCTCGGCGCGCAGCGTGTCACGGCGGTGGATCAGCGTCACTTTCGAGGCGAGGTTGGCGAGATAAAGTGATTCCTCAACCGCAGAATTGCCGCCACCGACCACGACGACTTCCTTGCCGCGATAGAAAAACCCATCGCAAGTGGCGCAGGCCGAGACGCCGAAGCCCTTGAACTTCTCTTCTGACGGGATTCCCAGCCACTTGGCCTGCGCGCCGGTGGCTATGATGAGTGTTTCGCAGCTGTAGGTCTCGCCGCCATCGCCCCAGAGCTGGAAGGGGCGCCGCGAGAGGTCCACCTTGGAAATGTGGTCCGATACCATTTTCGTGCCGACATGCACGGCCTGGGCCTGCATCTGCTCCATGAGCCAGGGCCCCTGTATGGCGTCGGCAAAGCCGGGATAATTCTCGACATCGGTGGTGATGGTCAGCTGCCCGCCGGGCTGCATGCCCGAGACCAGCACCGGCTCCAGCATGGCGCGCGCGGCATAGATGGCGGCGGTGTAGCCAGCCGGGCCGGAGCCGACGATCAGGGTCTTGGCATGCGTGTGGGCCATCGTCATCTTCCTCTTTGCGCCTGGTGCGCGTGTCTGTCTTTTGCGCCAATGGCGCATGTCTGTCTTCTGCGCCAATTGCGCATGTCTTGCGCAGCTCAGGTCAGCCCGAGCTTCTGGCGATGTGCCAGCCAGCCTGCGCGCACCGCAGCCGCAATCTCGTCGGTTGCATCTAGTGGTGCATAGGGCGCACCGGCCAGATGGCCCTCGAAGTGATGCACAGCGCCATGCGCCTTCAGCCCCTCGAGGAACTTGCCGATCTTGCCATGGCCACCATGGGGCTCAAACACAAGAACCGGTGAACCGGTCGTGACCGCCTCGCCAATCATGTTCACCGAATCGGCGGTCGCGACAATGGCATCGGCATGGGCCAGCAGCGCAAGATACGGGTTCTGGCCCGTGCCATCCCACCACCAGCCCTTGTGGCGGGCGAAGACCTCGGCCAGCGCTGCATCAAGAGCGGGCGGCGTGCGGCGCGAGCGTGAGCCCATCAGACTGGCACCTGACGTGGCCAATTGGTCCAGCAGTCCGACAAAGCGGGCAATGTCCTGCGGGCGGAAGGTGTGATGGCGGCTGTCGCCGCCAGCCAGCACGGCAACGCGCGGACCGGGCAGTGCGGCAAGGGCCGGCGGCGGATCAGTGCGCGCGGCTGCCAGCTTTTGCGGCGTGACGCGGTGGGGCGAGGAGAGCGTGACCAGCACATTGGCGCCGCGCAGCCGATCGTGCTGCGGCACCCAGATCAGGTCTGCTGCCTTTGTGCCGACACGCGCGTCCTTGAGGAACACGGTGAAGCAGCGCCCGTTCGAGGCCTGCTTCACGGCGCGCACATAGGCGGCTGCACGCCTGCCCGAAGCAATCAGGATGTCCGGGAAGGGCGGGCGGATCGGGCTGTTCTCGCGCTCCGGCCCCTCACGCGGGTCAATCGGCCCGCGCGGCATCAGCCAGACCCAGGGCTTGCCCGGATTGACGCGCCGCACATCGGGCCTGACGCCGATGCGCTCGGCCACACCGACGCATTGCACCTCATCGCCTGCCTTGCCATCGGTCAGAACCCAGATGGCGGGAGCGAGGCTGAGATCAGCAGCGGATGGCTGCGCGGGGGTAGGGACAGGGCAGGGAACAGGGTTCATGGCTTCCCTTGTATCGTCTGTGCGCGCCGTCTACACCAGCGTCTGACAGTTTTCCCCCGTTCCCTTGCTGCCGCGAGAGGCTGCCTTGCGCGCCCACGCCACCGCCTTCACCCTTGATGACATCGACCTGCGCATCCTCAAGGAGCTTCAGGGCGACGGGCGCATGACCAATGTCGAGCTGGCCTCCCGCGTCGGCATCTCGCCGCCGCCCTGCCTGCGCCGCGTGCGGGCGCTGGAAGAGGCCGGCATCATCACCGGCTATCGTGCGCTTCTGGATGAAAAGAAGCTCGGGCTTGATGTTGTCTGCTTTGCCTTCGTGCATCTGGCGAGCCAGGCCGAGGCCGATCTCGCCGGGTTCGAGGCGCATGTGCGCGGCTGGAAGGCTGTTCGCGAGTGCTGGACGCTGTCAGGCGAGATCGACTTCATCCTGAAATGCGTGGCGAGCGATCTGGCGGCGGTGCAGGCGCTGGTGAATGAGCTGACGGCCTTGCCCAATGTGCGCAATGTCCGCACCGCGCTCTCGCTGGGGCGGATCAAGGATGCGCCGATGGTGCCGTTCGGGTGAGGCTGATTGCTCGGCCTATCGCGCCCGGAACACCGACAACTCCAGCTCGCGGCTGAGCACTTCGAGTGCGGCCACGCCCGCCAGTGAATTGCCCTGCGCATCCAGCCCCGGCGACCAGACGGCGATCGACATGACGCCAGGAACAATCGCCAGAATGCCGCCGCCGACGCCGCTTTTCGCCGGCAGGCCGACGCGGAAGGCAAACTCGCCCGCTGCATCATACATGCCGGCCACCGCCAGAAGCGCATTGATCCGCTTGGTGGTGACAGGGTCCAGCACGCGGCGGCCGCGCGCATCGATGCCGCCCGTGGCAAAGATCAGCCCGGCTGTCGCCAGCTGACGAACATTCATGGCGATGGCGCATTGCTCGCAATAGAGATCGAGCAGCTGCTCGACTGGCCCGGTGATGGTGCCATAGCTCTTCATCAGGTGGGCGATTGCCGCATTGCGGTCGCAGGTCTGGCGCTCGCTTTCGGCGACTTCGAAATCGAGATCAACTTCGTCATCATCTGACGCCCGCCCGATGAAATCGAGGATGGCAGGTAGCGGCGTTGCCATCCGGTTGAGGATCAGATCGGTGACAGCCAGCGCGCCGGCATTGACGAAGGGGTTGTAGGGT
>JAYWHQ010000245.1:0-3701 GCA_043777655.1 Allobosea sp.
ATCACGACTGTGTTCGACTCGCTGCGCGTTGGTATTGACGAGCATGAATACCGGCCGGGCATTTCTTCAAAGGCCGAGGAGTTTGCTGGCCTGATCCGGGCAAGCGCGGACGCTGGTTTGCTGAAGGCCGAGCATCTCACCCATCTGCGCTGCGAGGTTCCGGCAGCCGGTGTTGTGGCCGAGCTGGAGGCCTTCATGGCGCGCTTCCCGGTGCATCTGATGTCTCTGATGGACCACACGCCCGGCCAGCGCCAGTTCCGCGATCTCGACAAGTATTTCATCTATTACGGCGGCAAGACGGGCAAGACGCAGGCCGAAGTCACCGAGGTTGTCATTCGCCGCCAGAACATGAGCAGTGCGCGTGCCGCCGCCAACCGCCCGGCGGTTGTTGCACTCGCCAAGGCGCACAACATCAGGCTGGCCAGCCATGATGACACCACGCTGGACGAGGTGCGGAACTCCGTGATCGAGGGTGTGGCGCTGGCGGAATTTCCGACGACGCATGAGGCAGCGCGCGCCTCGCGCGACGCCGGGATGGCGACCGTGATGGGCGCGCCGAACGTCGTTCGCGGCGGCTCGCATTCGGGCAATGTGGCAGCGCGCGATCTGGCCGATGAAGGGCTGCTGGACATCCTGTCATCGGACTATGTGCCCGCAAGCCTTCTGATGGGCGCCTACCAACTGGCCAACAGCCGGGGTGTCGAAGGCCTGCCCGGCGCGATCCGGCTGGTGACGGTGAACCCGGCACGCGCACTCGGGCTGGAAGACAGGGGCGAGATTGCGCCCGGCCAGCGGGCCGACCTGATCCGTGCCAAGGTTGTGGGCAACATGCCTGTGGTGCGCACGGTCTGGCGTTCTGGCCAGCGGGTCGCCTGAGCCCAGCCGATGGCCGAGATTGCAGACGCCATTGCAGCGGACGCCGCCAATATGGCGCCAGCCCCTGTTCGTCAGGGCAACGCCGGCATCTTCGTGGCCGTTGCGGGACCGAGCGGCGCGGGCAAGGACAGCCTTCTGGCAGGTGCGGCGACGGCTTTTGCCGATGAGCCCAGGATCGTCTTTGCACGCCGCACCATCACGCGCCCGGCTGATGCGACCGAGCCCTATGAGCCCGCGACCATGGCCGCCTTCCGGCAGCGTGTCGAAGACAATGGCTTTCTTCTCTGGTGGGAGGCCAATGGCCATTGTTATGGCCTGCCCATCGCGCTTGGCGCCGAGATTGACGCTGGCCGCCTCATGATCGCCAATGTCTCGCGCGAGGTCCTGCCAGTCATCCGTGCGCAATTTGCGCATGTGCATGTCGTGCACGTGACGGCTTCGGTCGAAACGCTGGAGGCCAGGCTGATGCGGCGCGGACGCGAAACGCCGGAACAATGTCGCCAGCGCCTGGTGCGGGCGCTGGAGAAGGACGCTGCCGTGGTGGCCGATCTGCGCATTGAGAATAACGGGCAGCTCAAGGACAGCGTCGATCAGCTGGTTTCATCCCTGCGGTTGCTGCTTTCAGAGCGGACGCAACATGTCTGACGCGGCGCGCTATGCCATCTATCTGGCGCCCCCGGCGGATGCGCCCTTGTGGCATTTCGGCTCCGCCGTTCTGGGCTATGACGCGGCCAGCGGACGCGACATCGAGGGCTTCACGCTGCCTGGATTTGATGCTGCCACCTGGCGTCGCATCACCATGCGTCCGCGCACCTATGGTTTTCATGCGACACTGAAGGCTCCGTTCCGTCTGGCGCCGGGGCGGGACGCTGAACAGCTGCAGCACGCGCTGCACGATTTTGCCGGGGGGCAGGACGCGTTCGATCTGGGGCCGCTCGGCATCACCTCGCTGGCGGATGCGGCCGGCTATGGCTTTGCAGCATTGACGCAAAAGAAGCGGTCACGCGCTCTCGAGCAACTCGAGGTGGCCGTTGTCAGCCATTTTGATGCCTTCCGTGCGCCGATGACAGACGAAGAGCGCGCCAAGCGCAATCCGGACCGCCTGAGCGAGCGACAGAAGCGTTCGCTCGATCAGTTCGGCTATCCCCATACAGGCCCGGACTTTCGATTCCACATGACGCTGAGCGGTGATGTGGCAGATGTCGCCGATATTGCTGACCAGTTGGCCAGCACGATGGCGAAGACGACCGGTCCACAGCGCTTTCTCGTCGATGCGCTTGTGCTCTATGGCCAGCCAGCGCCCGGAGCCGGCTTCACGATTGTCGCACGCGCCCCGTTGCGCGGCGCCGCGCCTTCGCGCTAGATCATGCCTGTCCAAGGGGTGCGCGGCTTCAAGCTGTGCTGAGACGGCAATCCTGCCGAACCCTTTTTTGAACCTGATCCGGATCATGCCGGCGGAGGGATGGATGGCAAAGCTCATCAGAATTTTCTCGAATCCGGACGTGACGCTCCCTGTTCTCGGGCAGATGCGGCAGGCCCGGCCACTCGTCCACAACATCACGAATTTCGTGGTGATGAACTGGACAGCCAATGTGCTGCTGGCGGCAGGCGCCTCGCCCGCCATGGTGCATGCACCGGAAGAGGCAGGTGATTTTGCCGCCATTGCCGGCGCGCTGGTCATCAACATCGGCACGCTGGATGCTGGCTTCGTCAAGGGCATGAACAAGGCTGTTGCCAGCGCCCGCGCCCACAACATCCCCTGGGTGCTTGATCCGGTCGGCGTGGGTGCCACGGCCTATCGCCAGCGTGTCTGCGGCAAGCTGGCAGGCCTTGGCCCAGCCGTCATCCGTGGCAATGCGGGCGAGATCATCGCGCTTGCGGGCCTGGGCACGGCAAGCGGCAAGGGCGTCGATTCGCTCGTTGGCAGCAATCAGGCGCTTGAGGCCGCCAGGGCGCTGTCGGCCCGCACGGGCGCAGTCGTCGCTGTGACGGGCGAAACCGATCTGGTGGTGCAGGGCGACGAGGTGTTCGAGATCGAGGGTGGCGATGCGATGAGCCAGGCCGTCACCGGCACGGGCTGCGCGGCCACGGCGATCATCGGCGCCTGTCTTGCCGTGGCGCCCCCGCTGGAGGCCGCCATCGCGGGCTTGTCGCTGATGAAGGCCGCAGCCACCCGTGCCGCGAAACGCAGCGAGGGACCGGGCAGTTTCGCGCCCGCTTTTCTGGATGCACTGCATGCGCTGATGGCCAGGCTTGAACCTGAAAGCTGAGGCGAGCCAAGAACCCTGCAGTGAGGCCCATCATGAAGCCCGCCATCGATCTTTCGGTCTATTATGTGACCGACGCTCCGCTCTCGGCGCGGCTTGGCCTGATCGAGACGGCCATTGCTGCCGCACGCGGCGGCGCGACACTCGTGCAGCTGCGCGATCCGCTTGCGAAAGCTGGCCTGCTCGTCGAGCAGGGCCGCGCGCTGGTCGCCGCAATGGCGCCGTTTGGCGTGCCCGTCATCATCAATGACCGGCCGGACGTTGCGCTCGCGGTCGGCGCGGCCGGCGTCCATGTTGGCCAGGGCGATCTGCCGCCCATTGTGGCCCGCGCGATCCTGGGGCCCCATGCCATCATCGGGTTGTCAATCACCCACCCTGACGAGATGGCGCATGTGCCCTGGGACGTGGTCGATCATCTGGGTGTCGGCCCTGTGGTGTCACGCGGCGTGAAACCGGATGCAACAGAGCCGATGGGCTTCGCGGGGCTTGCCGCCTGCATCCGTCTGAGCCGGAGACCCGTGGTGGCCATCGGCGGCATGAGCGCGGCGGCTGTGGCAC
>JAYWHQ010000246.1:0-3680 GCA_043777655.1 Allobosea sp.
GCGATGGGCTTCGGCAAGTCGAAGGCCAAGCTGCTGACGGAGAAGCACGGCCGCGTGACGTTCGAGGACGTCGCGGGCGTCGACGAGGCCAAGGAAGAGCTGCAGGAGATCGTGGAGTTCCTGCGCGATCCGCAGAAGTTCCAGCGGCTGGGCGGGCGCATCCCGCGTGGTGTGCTGCTGGTCGGCTCGCCCGGCACAGGCAAAACCCTGACAGCTCGCGCTGTCGCGGGCGAGGCCAATGTGCCGTTCTTCACAATTTCCGGTTCCGATTTCGTCGAGATGTTCGTCGGCGTTGGCGCCAGCCGCGTGCGCGACATGTTCGAGCAGGCGAAGAAGAATGCGCCCTGCATCATTTTCATCGACGAGATCGACGCTGTCGGTCGCCATCGTGGTGCGGGCCTCGGCGGTGGCAATGATGAGCGCGAGCAGACGCTCAACCAGCTTCTGGTCGAGATGGATGGCTTCGAGACAAACGAAGGCATCATCATCATCGCCGCCACCAACCGGCCGGATGTGCTTGATCCAGCCCTGCTGCGCCCGGGCCGTTTCGACCGCCAGATCGTCGTGCCGCTGCCGGATGTGAATGGCCGCGAAAAGGTGCTGAAGGTGCATGTGCGGAAAATCCCGCTGGCGCCTGATGTCGATCTCAAGGTGCTGGCACGTGGCACGCCGGGCTTCTCGGGCGCTGACCTGATGAACCTTTGCAACGAGGCGGCCCTTCTGGCTGCCCGGCGCAACAAGCGCATCGTGACCCATGCCGAGTTCGAGGATGCCAAGGACAAGGTGATGATGGGTGCCGAGCGCAAGTCCATGGCCATGTCCGAGGACGAGAAGAAGTTGACCGCCTATCACGAGGCGGGCCACGCCATCGTCGGCCTGTTCGTGCCGGCCGGCATCCCGGTCCACAAGGCCACGATCATCCCGCGCGGCCGTGCGCTGGGCATGGTCAAGTTTCTGCCGGAAGGCGACCGCTACTCGATGAAGTACAAGGAGTTCACCTCGCAGCTCGCGGTTGCCATGGGCGGGCGCGTGGCGGAAGAGATGACCTTCGGCAAGGACAACATCACCTCCGGCGCTTCGGGCGACATCCAGCAGGCGACCAAGATGGCCCGTGCGATGGTGACTCAGCTTGGCTATTCCGACGAGCTTGGCACGGTGGCCTATGCCGACAATCAGGAAGAGGTTTTCCTGGGCATGTCGATGGGCCGTCAGCAGACAACGTCCGAGTCGACCGCGCAGAAGATCGATGCTGCCGTGAAGAAGCTGATCGATCAGGGCACGACCGATGCGCGCGCGATCCTGACCAAGCACAAGAAGGAATTTGTGGCGGTTGCCGAAGCACTGCTCGAGTTCGAGACGCTGACAGGAGACGAGATCAAGGAGCTTATGGCGGGCAACCGTCCGGTGCGTGATGCCGGTGACGTGCCGCCGCCCTCGCGTGGTTCGGCTGTGCCGAGCGCAGGGAAGGGCCGCAAGCGCGGCGAGCCCGAAGGCGGCATGGAACCTCAGCCGCAGGCCTGATCGCTTGCCAGACATGATTCTTGGAAAAACCCGGCAGAGATGCCGGGTTTTTTAAGTTTTGAGGCAGGAGCGCCGCGCTTTCGTCCTTAACGATCCCTTTAGCAAATGCATAAAATTCGTGAGAGGTGCCGGGTCAAATTAGGGTATATGACAGTTGGACAAACAGGGCTGGTGAAATTCTATGGCACGTCGCTACTTTGGAACTGACGGCATTCGCGGACGCGCCAATGGCGTGATTACGCCGGAGCTGGCGCTCAAGGTTGGTCAGGCGGCAGGCCTCGCTTTCCGCCGGGGCGATCATCGACACCGTGTCGTGATCGGCAAGGATACGCGGCTGTCGGGCTACATGATCGAGAATGCCATGGTGGCCGGCTTCACATCGGTTGGCATGGACGTGCTGATCCTTGGCCCCATGCCGACACCAGCTGTCGCGATGCTGACGCGCTCGATGCGCGCCGATCTTGGCGTGATGATCTCCGCCTCGCACAACGCCTATGAGGACAACGGCATCAAGCTGTTTGGCCCCGATGGGTTCAAGCTGAGCGATGAGGTCGAGAGCGAGATCGAAGGCCTGATTGAGTCTGATCTGGGCAGCAAGCTCGCAAAATCTCCCTCGCTCGGTCGCGCCAAGCGCGTCGATTCGGTGCATGCCCGTTACATCGAATTCGCCAAACGCACGCTGCCGCGCAACATGAGCTTGGAAGGCCTGCGCATTGTGGTCGATTGCGCCAATGGCGCTTCCTACAAGGTCGCGCCTGAAGCGCTCTGGGAGTTGGGCGCCGATGTCATCTCGATCGGCGTTGATCCGGATGGCTTCAACATAAACCGTGATGTGGGCTCGACAGCACCTGATGCGCTGATCCGCAAGGTGCGTGAGCTGCGTGCCGACATCGGCATCGCGCTGGATGGCGATGCTGATCGGGTGCTCATCGTCGACGAGAATGGCCATGTGGTTGATGGTGACCAGCTAATGGCGGTTGTGGCCCGCAGTTGGAAGGAAGATGACCGCCTGTCAGCGCCCGGCGTGGTGGCGACGATCATGTCCAACCTCGGCCTCGAGCGCTATCTCGGTGGCATGGGGCTGACCTTGGCCCGCACCGCTGTCGGTGACCGCTACGTGCTCGAATACATGCGCGAGCATGGTTACAATCTGGGTGGCGAACAGTCCGGCCATATCATCCTGTCGGATTATTCGACCACCGGCGATGGGCTGGTGGCTGCCCTTCAGGTGATGGCCGTGGTGCAGCGCAAGGGACGTCCGGTCTCGGAGGTCTGCCATTGCTTCGAGCCACTGCCGCAGATTCTGAAGAATGTCCGCTACAAGTCTGGCCAGCCGCTGGCGCAGGACAATGTGGTGAGCGCCATCGAAGCTGCCCGTAAGCGCCTGGGCAATGAGGGCCGGCTGGTCATTCGTCCATCGGGCACTGAACCGGTGATCCGCGTGATGGGCGAGGGCGATGATCGCCAGCTTGTCGAGCAGATCGTCGACGATGTGGTGGATGCGCTGGGCAAGGCTGCCGCCTGAGGCACAAAAAGGGCTGCCGCCTGAGGCACAAAAAGGCTGCCGCCGGAGTCGCGCGGGCGCCAACATGGGAAGCTGCTGAATGTTTCCGCAAGGGAAAGAAACCGGTCTCGCAAGAGGCCGGTTTCTTTGTTTCGGGACAGTTATCGCGACAAACAGGCAAGCCTTCGTGGTTAAGCGGTAAGGTTAAGTCCTATTTAAGAATTGCCTGCCATTCTCTCCTTGTTCGCATCAGCGCCGCCCCTGTCGGGCCAAGCGCCAACACAAGGGTTCTGTCATGGGCAGCCTGAAATCATATGCCATCGCAGGTGCCGTGGCTCTCGGCGCTTCGTCTTCCGCTCTTGCCGCTGATCTGCCGCCGCCTCCGATGATGGAGCCACATGCTCCGCGCGCCTCGTCGATCGGCTCCGGCTGGTATCTGCGCGGCGATGTCGGCATCGGTGCCACAAACTACAATGACATCGAGGTTCTGGTGCGTGGCCTTCCGCCGACCAGCCCGGCCATCGGCGCCACCAGCTTCAGCGTCGAGAAGTCGAAAGCGTCAGTCGCTTCCTTCGTCGGCTTCGGTGTTGGCTACCAGTTCAACAGCTACTTCCGCTTCGACATCACCGGCGAGTATCGCGGCGCCCAGCTTGAT
>JAYWHQ010000247.1:0-3677 GCA_043777655.1 Allobosea sp.
GGGCATACCGAGCTCTATCGCGGCGCTGAATATGTCGTCGATTTCCTGCCCAAGGTGAAGATCGAGATCGTGCTGGCCGACGAGATGGTCGAAGGGGCAATCGAGGCCATCAAGAAGGCCGCCCAGACAGGCCGCATTGGCGATGGCAAGATTTTTGTATCCAGCGTCGAGGAAGCCATTCGCATCCGGACTGGCGAGACAGGATCGGACGCCATCTGATTTCGGGAAACCGGCAGAGATCTGCCAGTTTCCCATTCACCCATTCGCGCCAAGCGGCACACGCGCCACGCGGATTGAACCATGAACCACAAGAAACCTGATCAAGAGGATTGAGCGACATGAAGACCGCCAAGGACGTGCTGAAGGCGATCAAGGACAATGACGTCAAGTATGTGGATTTCCGCTTCACCGACCCGCGCGGCAAGTGGCAGCATGTGACGTTCGACCAGAGCATGGTCGATGAGGACATCTTTGCCGAAGGCACGATGTTTGACGGTTCGTCCATCGCCGGCTGGAAGGCCATCAACGAATCCGACATGATTCTGATGCCTGACCCGACAACGGCCACCATGGACCCGTTCTTCTCGGCCTCCACCATGTCGATCACCTGCGACATTCTGGAGCCTTCGACCGGCGAGCCCTATAACCGCGATCCGCGTGGCATGGCCAAGAAGGCCGAGGCCTATCTGAAGTCGACCGGCATCGGCGACACCATCTTCGTTGGCCCGGAAGCTGAATTCTTCGTCTTTGACGACGTGAAGTTTGCTTCAGAGCCTTACAACACCGGCTTCAAGCTGGACTCGGTCGAGCTGCCCACCAATGGCATGACCGACTATGAAGGTGGCAACATGGGCCACCGCATCGCCACCAAGGGCGGCTATTTCCCCGTCCCGCCGCAGGATTCCGCCCAGGACATGCGCGGTGAAATGCTGGCCGCCATGGCTGCCATGGGATGCACTGTCGAGAAGCACCACCACGAGGTGGCTTCCGCCCAGCATGAGCTTGGCTTGAAGTTCAACACGTTGACGCTGATGGCCGACCAGATGCAGATCTACAAGTACTGCATCCACAACGTCGCCCAGAGCTATGGCAAGACAGCCACCTTCATGCCGAAGCCGGTCTATGGCGACAACGGCTCGGGCATGCATGTCCACCAGTCGATCTGGAAGAATGGCAAGCCCACGATGGCCGGCAACAAGTATGCCGATCTCAGCCAGGAGTGCCTGTGGTACATTGGCGGCATCATCAAGCACGCCAAGTCGCTGAACGCCTTCACCAACCCGTCCACCAACTCCTACAAGCGTCTGGTGCCGGGCTATGAGGCCCCGGTTCTGCTGGCCTATTCGGCGCGCAACCGTTCGGCCTCGTGCCGTATCCCGTGGACCACATCGCCCAAGGCCAAGCGCGTCGAAGTGCGCTTCCCCGATCCGATGGCCAACCCATATCTTGCCTTCGCTGCCATGCTGATGGCTGGCCTCGACGGCATCGTGAACAAGATCGATCCGGGCCCGGCCATGGACAAGGATCTCTACGATCTGCCGCCGAAGGAACTGAAGAAAATCCCGACGGTTTGCGGCTCTCTGCGCGAAGCGCTGGAGTGCCTCAAGAAGGACAATGCCTATCTCAAGGCTGGCGGCGTCTTCAATGATGACTTCATCGACAGCTATATCGACCTCAAGATGCAGGACGTCGCTCGCTTCGAGATGACCCCGCACCCGGTCGAGTTCTCGATGTACTATTCCTACTGAGGGTTTCCTCCCGACCGCCTTTGCGGTCCACCTGACGAACCGGGGCAGCAATGCCCCGGTTTTTTTTCGGGATCAGGCAGCCCTTGGCTGTGCGTCAACCATCGGCGCAGCGCCGTAGACGGCCATCAGCCTGCGCACATGCCGCTCGGTTGTCAGCGGCGCGGCCCAATAGCTGTCATAGGCGCTCGCGCCCAGCCATGACACCGTTGTGGCATCTGACGCGCTGCGCAAGGCCGCCGCCAGTGCATCGCGGCTGGAAGCTTTCACCAGGAGGCCGCTCGCGCCGTCAACGATCCAGTCCGATGCACCCATCGTGGTGGTGGCAATGCAAGGCACGCCGCGCGCCATGGCCTCGGGCACTGTCAGCGGGCCTGTCTCGTACCAGAGCGAGGGCGCCACCAACGCGCGCGCAGCATCAATCTGTCCTGCAACCTCTTCAGCCGATAGCCAGCCGGTTAGCTCAGCATCGGGATTGGCCGCGCGAATCTCATCAGCCATCGGCCCATCACCGACAAACCGCACGGGCATGCCGACTTCGCGCGCAGCTTCAGCCAGCAGCACGACACCTTTTTCCTGCGTCAGACGGCCGAGATAGAGAACATGGCCATTGCGCGCGACATCAACGGCAGGCCGCTGCTTTGCCTCGATCATGTTCTCGACTGTCACATGCCGGGCTTGCTCAGGCAGATAGGGCTCGGCAAATTGCCGCGCAAAGGCCGAGACATGGACGAATGTCAGGTCAGCAATGCCGTTGAGCGCCCGGTTGGAGCCCCATTGCCGCGCCACACGCACGAGCTTGTGGGCATACGAAGCCCGGTCGCAATTGGCGGACATGCAGGCCGTGCCCATCGGGGCTTTCGTGCAGGGCTGGCTTTTCTGAAAGTCATAGTAGCCGCCAGCCGGGCAAAACGAGAAATAGTCATGCATGGTCACGAACACCGGCAAGCCGCTTTCGCCTGCCGCTGCAAGGGCTGAAGGGCTGAACGCCTTAGTCCACTGGTGCAGGTGGATCACGCTGTCACGGCGAGAGATCCTGGCGAAAAGCTGCTTCAGAAACGTTTGTGCAGGCGCATTCCAGATGCCCTGACGCGCGGCGGCAAGCTTGCCGGCCATCTGCCAGACATCATCCATCGCAAAGCGCTCGACAGTGATGTTCGGATGATCGAGCCTCGGGCTGACGTCGCCGACGGCGCAAGCAAAAGTGACATCGACACCCGCTTCAGCCAGACCACGCGCACTGTCGATGGCCACCTTTGCAGCGCCACCATTCACGGCCGCAAAATCACTCACAATCACGACATGCATCACGAACGTCCCTCATGAGACGCCAGCATGGCAGCAGAGTCTTGATATTTGCTGAGCGCGTTGCTTGCCGGGCCCTGCCTGAGACTCAGCGCAGACCGAGCACCACGAGCGCGCTCAGCGCCAAGGCGCCAGCAATGCCCCAAAGCAACCTGGAAGAGTGGCGCGCGGGCAAGGGTGTGTGCGGCAAGCCGTCTTCCCAGGCGAAACTCTCGCCTGCCAGCCGCGCCGCCTTTTCAAGGCTGACTGCATGAAATGCCGACCCGCTCTTGCCACTTGAACGCAACACGACGCTCATCCCCTCATGCCTGATTGCATGAAGATGACAGATTGCGGTTAAATTTCGGCAAATGCACGCGCGATTTGTGCGGCGAGATGTCAGACTTTCAACGGCAGCTCTGTCACACGACTGTCAAGACGAGCGTTGATGAAAGCGGCATATTTGAAGGGTTCAAAAGGAGCGCGCGATGACCGACCGCAATGACATGATGGAAGCCGAGATCGCCCATAACCGTGGCCAGGCCTATGAAGAGGCCGAGAACCAGGGCACCAACACCAGCGCAAACTCGACCATGGGTGAAATCATCGCCACCCGCATGTCGCGCCGCGATCTGGCGCGCGGCCTGC
>JAYWHQ010000248.1:0-13074 GCA_043777655.1 Allobosea sp.
GTCGTCAGAGATGGCGCCTGCACCAACGCTTCGGCCCGGCGGTGAAGAACCGCTCGGGCCGATCGTGTCCTCCGGCCATCTGGCGGCTGGCGCCCTGCCCTCGCTCTCGGAGTTCGAGTTCGGCGCGATCATGACCATCCATGCCTTCAACCGCTGGATGGTGCGCTGCATGGCGGCCGCCGGGGTGCCGGACCTGTCACCGCTCGATGTGCTGGTGCTGCACCATGTCAACCACCGCGCCAAGGCCAAAAGGCTGGCCGATGTCTGCCTCGTGCTCAACATCGAGGACACGCATGTGGTGACCTATTCGCTCAAGAAGCTGGAGAAGCTCAAGCTCATCAAGAGCGGGCGCTCAGGCAAGGAAAAGGTCGTCAGCATCGCGCCAGCGGGCGAAGAAGCCTGCCGCCGCTATGCGCAGGTGCGCGAGCGGCTGCTGGTCAAATCCGTGGTGGCGACAGGGCTGAACCCGCAGAACCTATCTGAAATCGCCGAGCAGATGCGCTCGCTGTCCGGCCAGTACGATCAGGCCGCGAGAGCTGCCGCCAGTCTGTGATCTGCAACCCGATCAAGGCTTGACCGGCTGGCCTTGCCAACGCATCGTGCGGCATCAGAACGCCTTTTCAAGCACCAACCTGTCCGGAGCGAACATGCGCCGCCTTGCCCTTCTCCTTGCCGTGACGCTGAGCCTGGTTTCGCAGGTCACGGCGCGCGATTTGCTCCCGGCCGAGCAGCGTTATTTCGGCAGCTGGGGCTATACCGCCGAGCTGCCGGCCTGCAATGATCCGGCGGTGCTGAATTCGCTCACCAGCAGCTTCGATTCGCGCGAATACCGCTTCTGGGGCAATCTCGCAGTCACCGGTTATGACCGGGTGCAGCCTGTCGCCTTCCGGCCCTGGGGCGCTGATTTCATTCCCCGCCGATTTTGCACGGCCCGCGTCACGCTGAACGATGGCAAGGCGCGCCAGGTGGACTATTCCGTGCGTGAAGACCTCGGCCTGTTTGGCTGGAGCTGGAACGTGAACTGGTGTGTGCATGGGCTGGACCGCCACATGTCGAACGCACCCGACTGCCGCATGGCTCGCCCGTGAGCCGCATGCGTCTCGCCATCGCAGGCGTTGTGAGCCTGCTGGCGCTTGCCGCCCCGGCCCAGGCGCAACAGCGCGGCGGCACTGCGGGCAAGTTTGATTTCTATGTGCTCGCCCTGTCCTGGTCACCTGGCTTCTGCGAGACGGGTGGCGAAGCCAAGGCGCGCGAGCAATGCGCGCCAGGGGCTGGCCTCGGCTTTGTCGTGCACGGCCTCTGGCCGCAGAACGAGCGTGGCTTCCCCTCCGATTGCGGCCCTGCCGGGCGCAACCCCTCACAGATCGCGATGATGCAGGCGAGCGGCCTCTTCCCGTCCGATGGGCTGGCAAGGCACCAGTGGCGCAAGCATGGCACCTGCTCGGGCCTGAGCCCGAGCGACTATTTTGCCGCCACCAAGAAGGCGCGACAGGCCATCACCATTCCGCCCGCCTTCCAGAAGGCCGAACGCGAGCAGACCTGGGCGCCGATTGATCTGGAGCGTGCCTTTGTTGCCGCCAATCCGGGCCTGCGCGCCGACATGATGTCCGTTTCCTGCCGCCGCAACCTGCTTCAGGAAGTGCGCATCTGCTTCACCAAGGATCTGCGCAGCTTCAAGGCCTGCCAGGAAGTGGACCGCAGCGGCTGCCGCACGCGCGAGATCACGGTCAGCCCAGTGCGATGAACTATCGCCACGGCTTCCATGCGGGGAATTTCGCCGACGTTCTGAAACACGCGATCCTTGCGCGCATTCTGCTGCACCTGCGCCAGAAGGATGCACCGTTCCGCGTCATCGATACCCATGCCGGTGGTGGCCTGCACGATCTTTCCAGCGATGAGGCTCAGCGCACGGTGGAGTGGCGCGACGGCATCGGGCGCATCGAGCAGGCCGCCTTCCCGGCTGCCATCGAGGCACTGCTGGCGCCCTGGCGACAGGTCATCACCGAGGCCCGCGCCAGCCATGGACCCTCAACCTATCCCGGTTCGCCCTGGCTGATCCGCCAGATGCTGCGTGGCAATGACCGGCTGGTGGCGGCAGAGCTGCACCCGCCAACATTTCGCAAGCTCGAAAAGGCGCTGGGGCGTGATGAGCGATGCAAGCTGCTGGAGCTTGATGGCTGGACGGCGCTGCGCGCCAACATCCCGCCCAAGGAGCGGCGCGGGCTGGTGCTGGTCGATCCGCCTTTCGAGCTGACGGACGAGTTCGAGACACTTGCCCGCGAAATCGTGGCTGCGCACCGCAAATGGCCCACCGGCACCTATTGTCTCTGGTATCCGCTGAAAGACCGCGCCGGCGCCAATGGCTTTCTCGCGGCGCTGGACGATGCAGGCATCGGCAGGCTGCTGCGACTGGAGCTCTCGGTCGACCGGCCTGCTGCGGCCGGTGGCCTGTCAGACACCGGCGTTGTCGTCATCAACCCGCCCTGGACGTTGAAGGCAGAAGCAGATCTGCTTTTGCCAGCTCTGGCAGAGCGGCTCGCGCAAGGCCCAAATCCAAGTTACCTCTGTCAGGACCTTTCAGGCGGAGCCTGACCTGCCAACTTTCGCAACAGGAAATCTCAGATGTCCAAACTCGTCCTGCGCTCGTCACCTGCCTCGCCCTTTGGCCGCAAGGTCAAGATTTCAGCCGCTCTTCTCGGCCTGATGGACCAGATCGACATTGTCGTGGCTGACACCAGCGACCCCAACGAGGCGCTGCGCCAGCAGAACCCGCTGGGCAAGATCCCGACGCTGGTGCTGGCTGACGGCACGACGCTGTTCGATTCCCGCGTCATCGTCGAGTATCTCGACCACATGGCAGGCGGAGGCAGGATCATCCCGGCAGGCGCCAGCCGGTTCGCGCAGCTGCGCCTTCAGGCGCTGGCCGACGGCATCTGCGATGCAGCGCTGATGCAGGTCTATGAGGTGCGCATGCGCCCGGAAGACAAGCGACTGGCCTCGTGGACCGACCACCAGCAGGGCAAGGTTGCACGTGGGCTGGCAGCGCTGGAAGCGGCACCACCGGTCTGGTCAGGCATGCCCGGCATTGGCGAGATCGCAGTGGCCTCTGCGCTGGGCTATCTCGACCTGCGCTTTGCCGGCACATGGCGCGCCGACCATCCGAAGCTTGTGGCCTGGCTGGACGACTTCTCAGCCCACATTCCTGCCTTCGAAGACACACGCTTCAAGGGCTGACGGCGCCAGGCAGAGACACAAAGAAGAAGGCCCGGCAGCACTTGCGTGCGACCGGGCCTGTTGCCTCGAACTCTCTCGACCGTGACGACTAGAACTTGTAGTTCACACCCGCACGAACCAGCGTGCCGGTGGTCTTGGCGCTTGCCGCATAGTCGATGCCATTCAGGGCAGCGACACTGCGCACAGCCGAATTGCCGACCGCATTCACGGTCTGCTTGCCAAGATCATAATACAACCCCTCGACCTTGAAGGTCAGGTTGTTGGTGAGTGCATATTCAGCACCCGCACCCACCGTGTAGCCGACGCGGAAGTCAGACTTCGAGCCCGCCCAGTTGACGCCCGGCGCACCGTTGACGACGACCGAACCGCTCGACTCGACATCACCCATGGCCAGACCACCGGTGGCGAAGATCAGCAAACGCTCGGTCGGCACGAAGCCGAGACGGGCACGCAATGTGCCGAGATAGTTGACCTCATTGCTGGCAGAGGTGGTCAGGCCGGCCGGTGCAAGGCCTGGAATGCCGGCGCCGGAGAAGGCAGCGGTCTTCTTCGCGTCGAGATAATTGATGTCAGCCTCGGCACCCAGAACGATCGAGCCGATCTGGTAATTGTAACCGATCTGCACACCACCGGTGAAGCCATCCTTCTTGGTGTTCAGCGTCGGCGGAACGATCGCAGCGCCAAGTGCCTGAAAGGCAGGCGTGCCGATCGTGTCAGCCTTGGCATCGCCAAAGCTGTAGCCGGCGTTCGCACCGGCATAAAATCCGGTCCAGGTGAAGGCGGGCGGCACGAAAACGGGAGCCGATGGCTGGCCGGTGCGGCGCGGCAAATCGGCGGCAGAGGCAGCGGTCGCGGCCAGAAGGCCAAAAACGACTGCGCCGGAAACAAGATACTTCTTCATTCCAAAACTCCTTGTTGCTGGTTCCCACAACCATGGGTTTATTCGACAGGCAAGATCTGAACGCGCATGTCCCGAACCGGCCTGTTGCCGACAGCCCGAAACTTATAGCCGCCGGACCCGCCTTCCGTCTGTGGCATCCCCGGCACACCTGCCATGGCGGGCATGGCTGAAATGCGGCAAAAAATGTCAAAACCGGGGATGTAATCGGTTCGATTAAGGCGAGATGCCTCATTTAGGCTAAATATTTCCTTAAAATTGCCAGTTATGAGACGTTGCGTCGCATGTTGCAGCAGAATCCAAGGCTTCGAGGACGAACATCCGGCTCCAGATTGGCTCGCTTGGCCCGACCGCCCTGCGCTGCCCCGCAACGCAGTCTGGCCGCAGCAGACCGGAGCCGGAGCCCGGCAGAACAGCAGCCTCCGGTTGCATGGTCCGCCCGGCCCGGCGCACCGGCTTGCTGACATGCGCGTGCCATGGCAAAGCAGACGCATGCTCGACGAGCGTCCCGCAATGGATCTGATCGCCTGACGTGTCCCTGCCGCTGTCCATCTTCATCATCACGCGCAACGAGGCCGACAGGATCGGCGCAACCATTGCCGCCGTCGCGTCGCTCAGCGACGACATCGTGGTGGTGGATTCAGGCTCGGATGACGCGACAGTCATGCTGGCGGAAGCCGCAGGTGCACGTGTGTTCCACAATGCCTGGCCAGGCTATGGCCAGCAGAAGCGCTTTGCCGAGGACCAGTGCCGTCATGACTGGCGGCTTAATCTCGATGCCGACGAGGTGGTGCCACCTGATCTGGCAGCCGCGATCGCCGCGCTGATGGCCGGATCGGGCCCACAGGCCGGCGCCTATGAAATCCGCATTGCCGAGATTTTTCCCGGTGAAGCGAAACCGCATCGCTTTGCCTATGCGCTGGCGCCCGTACGGCTGTATCGCCGTGATGCCGGACGCTATTCCGCATCGCCTGTGCATGACCGGGTCGAGCTTGCACCGGGAACAGCCGTCAAGCGCCTCAAGGGCACGATCCACCATTTCTCGGTGCGCTCGCTGGGCGATCAGCTGATGAAGCTGAACGCCTATGCCGATGCGCAGGCCGCTGATCTCGATGCACGTGGCGAGACGATCTCGGCCTGGCGGTTGGCGGTGGAGTTCCCGGCCAATTTCATCAAGGCCTGGATCGGGCGTCGCCATGCCCTGCGTGGGGTCTATGGCTTTCTCACCGCCATGAACTACGCCTTCTACCGCTACCTGCGCGTCGCCAAGCACTGGGAAAACCGGCTCAACCGGCAAGCTGCAGCAAAGAATCGGGACGAAAGCAACCATGGCTAGGACGGCGCTCATCACGGGCGCAAGCAGCCTTGTCGGCCAGGCCGTGGCGCGCGGCCTGGCGCAGGCAGGATATGCGCTCGCACTGCATGGGCATAGCAACATGGCGGCCATTGAGACGCTGGCTGCGGAATTGCGCGCTTCAGGCGGCGAGGCTGCGCTTTTGCAGGCAGACCTTGCCGACCCGCTGGCAGCCGCACGCCTTGTTCCGGACGCCACGGCAGCGAAAGGGCCACTCACCTTGCTGGTCAACGCTGCAATCAGCAGCCTTCCAGACAGCCTGCTGGCCCTCGATGTGCCGACATGGAACCGGCAATTCTCGGTCAATATCCGCGCCCCTTCGGTGCTTGCGGGTGCGTTCGCAGCCCAGCTGCCGGCCGGGCGCAAGGGTTGCATCCTTCTGCGCCTTGACCAGCGCCGGTGGCAACCTGCCGAAGCCAACTATTCCTTCAGCCTCTCGCAAGCGGCGATGGGTAATGCGGTCCGCACCATGGCGCGCGCACTGGCGCCCGGCATCCGCGCCAACGCGGTAGCGCTCGGGCCAGACATGACCGCCGCGGAACAACTCAGGCAGCCATTGCCGGGCGATCAAGCGGCACGGCTCGCAGACGCGATGCTTTATCTGGCGCAGGCTCAAGCTGTCACCGGGCAGGTCGTCTTGGCCTGAGCCAGAAAAATCGCTTGTCAGCACATTTTCCTGCCACCTGTTCCCTGCGGAACAGCGGGCCTTTCGGGTCGCCTCTAGGGTGAATTCATCGGCGGAACGGTTCGCCGGACAAACCCTGAAAGGACCACGACCATGACCCGCAAATTCGCTCTCGCCGCCATCGCCACTGCCGCCCTGGCCGCAGCCCCGATGTTCGCAACAGAGGCTTCCGCCCGCGACGGCCGCCGCACCAATGCCGCCATTGGCATCGCCGCCGGCATCGGCGGCGCCCTGTTGGGTGCAGCCATCATCAATGCCCGGCAGCCCCGGACCTACGTCCAGCAGCGCTTCGTTGGTGAGCACCACGGTTACCGCCACGTGTCCTATGACAGCCCGCGCTACGATGCTGACGAAGAAGTGTGCTTCGACAAGCCGATCCGCCGCGTCGATCGCTTCACGGGCCGCGTCATCACTGTTGGGTCCAGGACCGTCTGCCGCTGAGCTGACCATGCCATCATCCGCGAACCGCTGAACCCCCGGGCATAAACCCGGGGGTTTTGGTTTGTCCGGCTTGTGCCCTTGAATGCTGCACAAACCCCCGCCTGCTGACGGCACAAGAATTGTTTTTGTCCCTGTTCCCCAGGGAACTGAGGAAACCGTGGCGCTCCTCCAAGGTCAGTTCATCGGCGCAATGGTTCGCCGAAAAGCACCTGGAGGCCAACATGAACCGCAAGCTCGCCCTCGCCGCCGTCGCGCTCGTTGCCGCTGGTGCTGTTTCATTCTCGGTGATGCTGTCGGCTGAACCGGGCGCCAGAATCGAGCAGGGCGAATTCCTGCTGCCATCATCGGAAGAATACAGCACGGCGGCCTGCTTCGCCGAGAATCGCGATTGCGGTCAGATCTTTGCCAATGCGTGGTGCGAGTCCAAAGGCTTTGTCCGGGCAGCATCCTTCACGCTGATGTCACCGATGGAGAATGCCGGTCTCATCAAGGGCCGCAAGCCGCCACTGAAAGAGCCGCCGGTGCTGGTCAATTGCACGACGAAGGCCGCATGAGGCGCAGCGCTTTCTTGCGGCTTGCACACCCTGCCAGAACACAACCCCGGGGCTGCTCCCCGGGGTTTTGCTTGGCCCGGTGGCGGCGGGCTGCAAAGCATCGGCCATAGCCCCCGAATTGGACAATCGCGCGACAGAACATTTTCTTTTCCCCCTGTTCCCTGCGGAACAGCGTGGGGTGTGGGTCGGGCCTAGGGTCAATTCATCGGCGGAACGGTTCGCCGGACAAACCCAGAAGGACCTTGACCATGACCAACACCATGACCCGCAAATTCGCCCTCGCCGCCATCGCCGCCGCCACCCTGGCCGCCACCCCGATGTTCGCAACAGAGGCTTCGGCCAAGGATGGCCGCCGCACCAATGCCGCCATCGGCTTTGCCGCCGGCATCGGTGGCGCCCTGCTGGGAGCCGCCATCGTCAATGCCCAGCAGCCGCGCTACCAGGCCCAGCCGCGCTACATCGACGAGCCGCGCTATGAGGCCCGCCGCCATTATGGCCACGGTTTCCAGACGGTTGGCGCCTACGAGAGCCGCGAGGAAGAGTGCTTCGAAAAGCCGATCCGCCGCATCGACGCCTACACCGGCCGCGTCGTCACCATCGGCACCAAGGTGGTCTGCCGCTGAGTTTCCAACCTCACAAGCTTTGGCGAACCGCTGAACCCCCGGGGCATGCCTCGGGGGTTTTGGTTTGGGGGCGGACTGCTTCAGGCCTGCCAGTCAACCCGATCGCAGGGCCAGACAGGTCGGGCATGGCGGTAGGGCAGATCGTGCAGGCGGAAGGCTGTCAGGCCCGGCGTGTCGACGGTGATGGTTTCTGCCAGACCGGCGAAAGACAGCTTGTAATGGTTGCCGGATTTGGCGACCAGCACCTGTTGTCCTGCAACAGGCAAGCCAGCCGCCTCGAAGAAGGCGGGATCATGCACATTCGGCGCACGGCTGGTTGCGATCAGCCGCAAGTTGCCAAAAGCCAGAACGGCACTCGCACCCAGATCGGCCACAACGCCAGCCATGTAGGGGCCGTGATTGACAAAGCGTGCCTGAAACAGCCGCTCGACCCGCCATTCGACCTCAAGCGAGGCAAGGCCAGGCGTGGTGTGGCCGCCGACAACCAGCCGAACCACTGCACCTTCGCCAGCCGCAACTGCCTCGCGCACGGCTTCAAGGTCATGCACGGGTGCAGCGACGCGCAAATCAGGAAACTGCGCCAGCGCCATGCGCGCGATCTCGACCGAGTCACCCGGCCCGCCGCCCAGCACACGGTCTCCCTGATCGCCCAGCACGAAGGGCCTGTCTGCCTTGGTGGCCTCTGCCAGAATGCCTGCAACATCTGGCAGCGTTTCGCAGAACGCATGGCGTGCATTCCAAAGGCTCTGCCCGACGGCGCAGCAGGCGGCATTGGCGATGCCATTGCCATCATCATAGGCCAGCACCTTCTGGCCGAGACCTTCGGCATCGATGAAGGGATGGGTGTTGAAGATCGACAGCTCGATGAGACCGGGCTTGTGGCGCCAGCCATCGGCCTCGTTGCAAATCGCGACAAGGGGCCCTTGCGATGTCTCGTCAGCGCCGCGTGTAAGGAACGGCACACGCAACAGCACGGCTTCTGGCCTCTTGCCTGTGTCCAGCACGCCAGCCAGCAGCACCATGGCGCGGGCACCGGTCGCCACCATGTCGGCATGCGGGTTGGTGCGATAGCCCGTCATGATCGTGGCTGCCTTGACCATCTGCGGCGTGATGTGCCCGTGCAGATCAAGCGCCACCGCAATGGGCAAGTCGGGCCCGACCACGGCCCGCAGCCGAGCGAGCAGAGCGCCTTCGGTATCTGTCAGATGTTCCGCTGTCGTGGCGCCGTGCAACTCAAGACAGATCGCATCAAATCCGCCCTGCCCCACGCAGGCAACAAGTGCATCTGCCATCTGCTCGAACACAGCTTCGCTGATCGGCCCGCCCGGTCGTGCCCAGGCGGCGATGGAAGGAACCAGCGCAAAACCCCGCCTGTCAGCCTCGCGCACGATGCCCGTCAGCGCCGTCGCGCTCGCCCGGGCCTCGACCAGCATGGCATCGCCGCGCGTGATCGCCATGTCGGCCAGCTCTGTCAGGATCGGATTGAAGGAATGCCCTTCATGCCAGAGGCGGCCAACCAGGATGCGCGGCGGGCTCACGTCGCATTGGCCCCCAAACGATGGGCTGCGGCACGACGGTGACCTTCCAGCCCCTCGGTCTCGCTCTGGCGGATGGCGGGCGGCGCGACGGCGGCGACACCGGCATCATCCAGCCATTGATGCGTCACCACCTTCAGGAAAGAGCCGACCCAGAGCCCGCCCGTGTAGCGCGCCGCCCGCATGGTTGGCAGCGTGTGGTTGGTGCCGGCACATTTGTCGGAATAGACGACAGACGCATTCACACCGATGAAGAGCGAGCCATAATTGCGCAACTTCTCGGCCGTGACGTGCGGATCGCGCGTGTGCACCTGCAGATGTTCGGCGGCGATGAAATCGGAATAGGCGAGCATCGCGGCCTCGGAATCGGCAATCGCGATCTGGCCCTGCCGCTCCCAGGCGGGGCCTGCGGTGTGCGCGGTGCTGAGCGTCTTGAGCTGGCGCTCGACAGCTGCAAGCGTTGCAGCTGCCAGCGCGGCATCGGTGGTGATGAGCCCGACACGCGTGGCGACATCATGCTCGGCCTGCGCCAGCAGATCAGTCGCCAGCGTTTCGGCGTCTCCCGTTTCATCCGCCACGATGAAGATCTCCGATGGACCTGCCAGCTGATCGATGCCGACCGTGCCAAAGACCTGCCGCTTGGCCTCGTTCACATAGGCATTGCCCGGGCCAACGATCTTGTCGACCGCCGGAATGCTGGCTGTGCCGAACGCCATGGCCGCAATGGCCTGCGCGCCACCGACGCGGAAAATGCGGTCAGCGCCCGCAAGATGGGCGCCGGCGATCATGGCCGGATGCGCCTTGGGCGGCATACAGGCGATGACCTCGTCACAACCGGCGACCTTGGCTGGAACCAGCGTCATCACAGGCGCGGACAGAAGCGGATAACGCCCGCCCGGAACATAAGCGCCAATGCGCTGGATGGGCAGGATGCGGTGGCCAAGATGCAGGCCGGGCAGCATCTCGCGGTCGAGGTCGACCATGGTGGCGCGCTGCGCCTGAGCAAAGGCCCGCACCCGCTCGATGGCAAATTCCGTGTCGGCCCGCGTCTGTGGCGCCAGATCATCGAGGCTCGCCTTGATCTCCGCCGGGGTGACCTCGAAGCGCTCGATCTCGACCTGATCGAACTTCGCGCTGAAGCGCGAGAGTGCGGCATCACCATCGCTGCGCACCTGCGCCAGCACATCGCGCACCGTCTCTTCCAGCTGGCGGTTGTCGCGCTGGCTGGGTGCGGTCTCGGCCTTGAGAAAGCGAATGCCGGGAAATGCGTTGGTCAAGAAAAGCCCCTGTCAGTCTGGAAGATCAATGGGAGAAGCGGGCACGGCCCGGCACGGCCGCCAGAAGCTGGCGCGTATAGGCATGCTGCGGATCAGCAAAGAGCGTGGCCGTCGCGCCCTGCTCGACGATGCGCCCATGCTGCATGACGGCAATGCGGTCGCAGACCTGCGCTGCCACGCGCAGATCATGCGTGACGAAGAGAATACCCAGGCCCAGCCGCAGCTGGATGTCACGGATCAGGGTCAGGATCTGCGCCTGCACCGAGACATCGAGCGCAGACACAGCTTCGTCCGCCACCAGCACATCCGGCTCCAGAGCCAGCGCGCGCGCAATGCCGATGCGCTGGCGCTGGCCGCCGGAGAACTCATGCGGATAGCGGTCAATCGCATTGGCGTTGAGGCCCACCAGCTCGAGCAACTCGCGCGCCCGCGCCATGGCTTGGGTCAGAGCCGTGCCATGTGCGACCGGACCCTCGCTCAGAATCTGCCCGACCGTGCGGCGCGGATTAAGCGAGGCAAACGGGTCCTGAAACACCATCTGGATGCGCTTGCGATGTGGGCGGAAGGCGCGCGCCGAAAGATCGCGGATGGAGAGATCACCCAGCATGATCGTGCCGGTGTCGGGCTCGATCAGCCGCAGGCAGCAGCGCCCAACGGTCGACTTGCCGGACCCGGATTCGCCAACCACGCCAAGCGTCTCGCCGCGCCCTATCTGGAAGGAGACGTCGGCTGCTGCATGCACCTCGCGGCCTTTGCCGAAGAAGCTGCGGCGGCGATAGGTCTTGCCGAGATTTGAGACCGTCAGCACCGGCGGGCCGATCTGCTTCGGCGCGCCACCCGGCGGATTGAGGGATGGAACCGCAGCCAGAAGCCGCCGCGTGTAAGGCGCGCGTGGCGCGTTGAACACGGCATCCGCCGTGCCCTCCTCCACCAGCACGCCCTTTTCCAGCACCGCGATCCGGTCGGCGATGTCGGCCACCACGCCGAAGTCATGCGTGATGAAAAGCACGGCCGTGCCATGGCTCTTGCGCAGACCGTCGATCAACTTGAGGATTTGCGCCTGCGTCGTGACGTCGAGGGCCGTGGTCGGCTCATCGGCAATCAGCAGCTTGGGGTTCAGCGCCAATGCCATGGCGATCATGACGCGCTGGCGCTGCCCGCCGGAAAGCTCGTGCGGATAGGCGCGCGCCAGCCGTGGCGGATCAGGCAGGCCCACCTCCTGCAGCAGCGCCAGAGCACGGGCTGCGCGCGCGCCGGAATCCAGCACGCCATGGGCATCGAACACCTCGATGATCTGCTCGGCGACGCGCATCACCGGGTTGAGCGAGGTCATCGGCTCCTGAAAGATCATGCCGATCTCGCGCCCGCGCACAGCCTGCATCTGCGCCTCGCTGAGGCCCAGCAGCTCGCGCCCGGCCAGCTTGATCGCGCCGCCAGATGGCTTCACGGCTGACGGCAGCAAACCCATGATGGCATGCGCCAGCATCGATTTGCCGGAGCCGGATTCGCCGACAACACAGAGTGTCTCGCCAGCAGCGATCTTGAAGGACACCTGGCTGACGGCTTCGGCCCTGTCTGCATGCTTCGGCAGCCGCAGCGTCAGGCCTTCAATGCTGAGGACCGGTTCAGCACTCATGTCCCGGCTCATGGCGCATCCCGCCCGAGGCGCGGGTTGAGCGCATCATTCAGCCCTTCACCAACAAGGTTGAGCGCCAGCACGGTGAGAAAAATCGCAACGCCGGGGATGAAGCTGATCCACCAGGCATCGATCAGCCGCGTGCGCCCTGCGCCAACCATATAGCCCCAGGTCATTAGATTGGGGTCGCCCAGGCCCAGGAAGGACAGGGCCGATTCCAGCAGGATGGCGGAGGCGACCATCAGCGAGCCCATGACGATGATGGGCGCGATGGTGTTGGGCAATACCTGCGAGAAGATGATGCGCGGCGTTGATTGGCCCAGCGTAATCGCCGCCTGCACATATTCGCGCGTCTTGAGTGACATCACCTCGCCGCGCACCAGCCGCGCCACGGGCGGCCAGCTGACGACGCCGATGGCCAGCACGATGGAGCTGAGCTTGGGTTGCAGAATGGCAACGATCACCAGCGCCAGCGCAAAACTCGGAATGGTCTGGAAGAACTCCGTGATGCGCATCAGCGCGTCATCGACAAAGCCGCCCGCATAGCCGGCAACAGCGCCCAGCGGCACACCGATGAGCAGCGCAACACCGGTGGACACCACGCCGATCAGCAGCGAAACGCGCGCGCCATGCAGCAGCCCGGAAAGAATGTCCCGGCCCAGCGTGTCCGTGCCGAGCGGGAAGCGCTCATTGGCGAAGGGTTCGAGAAACGGCCGCCCGACCATGCGCCACGGCGACTGCGGAAACAGCAAGGGGGCAATCAGCGCAATGCCGACCACCACGAGCAGGATCACCAGCCCGATCATCGCGCCACGGTTGCGGGCAAAGCGCTTGAAG
>JAYWHQ010000249.1:0-13020 GCA_043777655.1 Allobosea sp.
AGTGCGGATTTGATGATCGATGTCAGGTTGGTCGGGGTGAAAATGCCGTTGACCTTGACCTTGCCGTGGATCGGAAAATCCTGCGTGCGACGGTCAGACATTTCGATGCGCAGCACTTGCTGGCGCTCTTTGGCCGAGAAGGTGGACTGGAATTCGGCCGGTAAAGCGTCTGCGACAGCCTCGATGCGGATCACCGTGCCATAGCTGCGGAGTTTGCCGTCGGAGACGATCACATCGTCGCCGGGCTCGATGGAATACAGCCGCGATGTCTGGAGATAGCCGACGACATAGGTCTGGCCGCGATACAGATCGAGGGCTGTTTCACCAACCTTGATGATGCTGCCGACCGAGGGCACACGGGGGCCGATGGTGCCGTCGCTGCCGGCGACAATCTGGCCGCCATTATAGGCTTTCTTCAGCTGGTCCAGCGCATCGGCCAGGTCCTTCCGGGCGCTGCCGGCGGATGCCATTTCCTGCTTGATGACTTCCAGCTCCCCGCTGAGCTGGGCCTCCTCGCGCTCGGCCTCATAGGCATCGCGGGTGGCCTCCATCACGCGCGGTGCCGTCGTCAGCTGGCGGACCTGCAGGCCCTGGAGGTGGCGCAATGCCGCAACAGAGCGCTGCCTGCGCTCGGTTGCAACCGGACGCAATGTGGCAATCTGCGTCAGGCGCGAGCGAAACTGCGCCTCCTTGGTGGAGGCAGCAGCCACTTTCGCGGTGAAATCGGCAATGCGGTCCAGTGTCTCGCTCGAGGTGACGCTCAGCAGCAGTGTGCCGGCCTTCACTTCGTCGCCCGGACGAACATGAACCTGTGTGATGCGGGCATTATAGTCGGACGAGATGACCGAGCGTTCCTTCATCACGAAGCCATCGGCATCGAGGAAAACGAAGGGGCCAAGCACGGCCAGCACAAGCACCATGCCGATGACGCCAAGCGCAATCAGATAGATCCGCCGGGCAAGACTTTTGCCGCCAGCCCTGACCTGGTTCACCAGGTTGTCCGGACGGGTCCGTTTGCGGAGAGACTTGATCATGCGACGCAACTGCCAAACTGAGCCGCCCGGTCGGGACTGGCCATTGGCACCATCGCATGTCGGCCTTTCGCGACCGTTACCAGAAGCGTTACTTCCAGCGGATCCAGGCATTCACCTTGGGCGGGGCGAACGAGTCCTCGCGCGAAACGGAATAGACCCACTCATTCAGGATGGCGTAAGCGCGATGCTGTCGCATGATCCAGGACTGCACCGTTCCATAAACCAGCAGGAAGGGCAGAAGCCGCCAATGGCGATTGTCGCCAATGGCAAGCACTGCGCAGGTAAAGACAGAGATATCAAAAATGAAAGTCATGAAAGAAACCGCAGCCATGAGCGGCCAGAAGCTGTCTCCAAGCCAGAGATAGCACATCACCATGTAGGGAACAAAAATGAAGGTCGGGATCAACGTCCAGACGATGATGTCGATCTGGTGATACATCTCCCTTGGCTTGAAATTGACGCTGAACGGGTTGAACGCCCAACCGTGTTTTCTGAAACGGAGCCAGATCATGTCCCGCTCCCAGCGATTGCGTTGCCGGAAGAGATTGAAATATGTCGTGGGCACGTCCGTATAGGCGATGGCGCGGTGTGCGAAGGCCAGCTTGTAGCCAGCAAACCGCAAGCGCAGCGAGATGTCGAGATCTTCACCCGGCCCTGGGTCCATGCCGTTGACATGTGTCCAGGCCTTTTTCCGGAAAGCGCCGAAAGCCCCGGAAATCATGCAGAGCTGGCCAAACATCTCGAGCTGCGCCTTGCCCAGCGCCATGCCCTGCAGATACTCGATGGCCTGCATCGATGCGCAGAACGAGGCATCATCATTCTTCACCAGAACGCTGGCTGACACGCCTGCCACATTCGGATCCCAGAAGGGCATCAGGATCTCGGCAATGGCATGCTCTTCGAACGTGCAGTCGCAGTCGATGACGATCAGGATGTCGCCAGAGGCCAGGCGGGCGCCCAGATTGATGGCCGAGGCCTTGCCGCCGCGCGTCTGGTTTCCGGCCACTTTCTGCACGAGACCTTCGCGTTGCAGGCGCTTCATGATCTCGTAGGTGTTGTCAGTCGAGCCATCCGAGACACACACGATTTCGAAGTCACGAAAGCTCTGTTTCATCAGTGACTTGACGCCATGCTCGATGGCGTCCGCCTCATTGTGGCCTGCGATAAGGATCGAAACCTTGCCGAGATTTGGCGGCAGCTTCAGCGACCCCTTTCGAGCTGCTTTTCGGTCGCGCAGATACATCATCACGATGCTGGGAAAGCCGAGCAGGTAGCGCGGGAACTCAAAAAGCAGGGGGAACAGCAAGAATGCCAAGAAATCTTTCAAAGGCACATTGCCGAGCAGAGCGAAGATAGTCACCACGGTCTGATATTCGAAGAGGCTCATGCCAAACCCTCAGACAAGCGCGCTGATCTGGGCGGCACCCAGCACGTCGTAGCGCGCGCCGACATTGAGCGAGAGCGTCTTTTCAAGCTCGTTGCGCAGCTCCGGCAGGGCGGTCTCGACCTTCTCGCGCGTCTCGTTCGAGATGAAGACGAGGAAGGTTTCGCCAAGCTCGAGAATCTCGGTCTGCGCATTGAAGAGTTCGCGCAGGATCGAGGCATAGAGCGCCACCGTCTCGCGCCAGAGACGCTCGCCTGCCGAATGCGCTGCGCCCCCAGCAGCATCAAGCTTCACCATCAGCACGGCATAGGGCAGGCCGAGATTGTCGTGCTTGTTTGCAAAACTCTTGAGGCGTTCACGCACTGAGGGGCCTTCGGCGCCCTGAGCGTCGCCGCGCTCATCCAGCGGTGCCGCAAAGGCAGCCTCGCGGCCTGTCTCGGTGAGGTCATAGGAATAAGTGACCTTGGTCTTCACCTGCTCGGCATCGTGTGGCGTTTCGCAATCGAAGCAGACAAAGCCGATGGCCGTGTCGCCGGTCGTGTGTGCGCAATCATTGCAGATGAACAATGTCGAGGGCTTGTCGTAGTCGACCGAGAAATGCTCGAGATGGTGGCGGCATTTCGGGCAGACCATGCGGTCTTCAGCTGTCTTGAAATCGCGCTCGGGGCCCTGATAGCCGCAGCGCAGATGGTGGATGATCGGCTCCTCGACAATGTCGGCGGAGCGGCATTTGGCGCATTCCTCGCGGATGTTGAGGCGCGACGACTGGCAGGTGGGGCAGCAATGCACCCGGTCGAAGAACTTGCGCTCCATATGCCCGGTGCGCACCAGGCTCTCGGCCAGCGGCACGGCACCTGCAATGGCGGCCTCGTCGAAGAAGCGCATCGTGGCCTTCAGCGAGGCGTCGCGCTTGGGCTTCATGGCGCGCTCGCGCACGGCCAGGCGCGCCATCAGCATCGCGCGGCCATCCTTCGTGCGAAAGTAAGCCTCGGGCAGCTCTTTCACCCGGTCGATCATGGGCTCGAGTTCGCGGATGGTCTCCGCCAGGCCACGGCCGGTCATCACCGAGAGGCTGGCATCGGCGCGGTGCATGGCGCGGCCCGTGGCGTCGATAATCGGCACAACAGCAGCGGCTGCCGCCGACATCCAGCTGGTGAGCAGGTTGATGCCGGACGGATCGGTGAGCACGACCAGATCAGGCGTCTGGCCGCGCTCGCGCTGCTGGCGCACGCCTTCGGGCAGCAGTTCGCCGGAGATCGGCGCGGGCAGGGCGAGGATGACCTGACGGTCAGGAATCGTGACGGCCGGCAGGTAGACCTGCGGCTCGGCGATGTAGGCATGGACGCCTGCGGCTTCGGCAATGCGCTCCGGCGCAATCGTCGAGGCCAGCATCGCATCGGCCAGATGGCTCGATTGCGAATAGGCGCTGGCCTGCTCGGGATCAACCAGCAGCAGGATGCGCGGCTGGCCTTGGGCCTGCGCCTTCAGCAGCTGGAGCAGCAGCAGCGTTTCGGGCGCGCCTTCGCGGGCATGGACAAGGATCGTGTCGAATGTCGTGGCGCGCACAGCCTGAGCCGCATCGTTGACATTCGAGGCGCTGGAGCAGGAGGCGCCGCGGCGCATGATTTCGGCATACAGGGGCGCAATCGCGCTCGCATCGGCTGCGACCACGAGCACGCGGGACAATCCCGCCGCTTGCTGCATTCCGGGTCTCAACACGAGCCCGATCCCCTTTTTGTCCCAGAAGCCGTCCCAGGCCTCACGCCCGTAGCTAAAGACGGCAAACCGTAATCAGGGCTTAACAGGGGATCAGAATTGCAATCTCAGGTTGTATAAAATGCGCATGTAATCAAATACTTGGTTCTTAACTGAATCAATTGTTAAGGCGGTGAAAGACTGCGTTTGATGCTCTTCTGAAAGGCTCAGGAACGAATCCGATCAAATTCACGATGGCTTTCGTCCGCCAGATTTGGCTTCGCCCCGGCAACGGTCCGAGCAGAAACGCACCTCGTCCCAGACCTTTTCCCACTTCTTGCGCCAGGTAAAAGGCCGCCCGCAATGGGCGCAGGGCTTGGAGGGCAGGTCGCCTTTTCTGACCATCTTTGCCATCAGAAATCGAAGCTCCCTTGCCGTGTGGCCTTCTCTGCACGCTGGATGGCCAGCGCTTTCGACTTCGCTGGATGATCTTCGCCGGGCTTGCGTTTGCGTGATCCATGCTTCTCGTAAACTGCCTTGGCACGGGCCTTGAAACCGGCCTGATGCCTGACGACAGTCATGCGGTCACGGGCCGCGCGGGCGGCAGTGGCATGGTCGATGATCGGGGCAGGGTAGTCATGCGCGATGCGGACGGCACACGCCTCCTGCTGCGCTTCGCTCATGCGCCATGGCTCATGGATGAAAGCGGCGGGCACTTGCACCAGCTCGGGGACATATCGGCGAATGAAGGTTCCACCCGGGTCCTGATCGATGCTCTGCTTGACGGGATTGTAGATGCGCGGCGTGTTGATGCCGGTCTGGCCAGATTGCATTTGCACCTGCGGCCAGTGGATGCCGGGCTCATAGTCGGTGAACTTGCGTGCCAGCGCGTTGCCGCTGGCCACCCAGTCCAGATGCAGATGATAGCTGGCAAAGGCCATCAGCATCGCGCGCATGCGAAAGTTGATCCAGCCCGTCTGGTCGAGCGCGCGCATGCAGGCATCGACGAAGGGCAGACCGGTGCGCCCGCCGATCCAGGCTGTGAGCACCGGATCATCCGAAGCAGTGCGTGTTCGCGCCGCCTCGAAGGCTGGATGCACGGCGCGCAGCTCCAGCTCGGGCTCGCTCTCAAGTTTTTGAATGAAGTGGCAATGCCAATGCAGGCGGCTGATGAGAGAGTCGAGTGCCTTCAGCGGAATGGCGCGGGCGCCGGATTCCAACTCGTTCAGGCGCAGTCGCTCCTTGCGACAGGCCTGCACGATCTCGCGAATGGAGACGGTTCCTGCTGCCAGATGCGGCGACAACCGCGAACAGGCATCAAACGCCGTCAGCGGGCTCGACATCTCTCGCTGATAGCCTTTGCCTCTGCCTGCGAAAAACGTCTCCAGCAGGGTAATGGCTGCGCGCCTGCCGCCGTGCTGGCGTTCAGGGCAGGGGTCGGGCTTCAGGCCAAGCTGCGCTCCACTCGGGATGTCGCCGGGCGCGATGCCCTGCTGCCAGACGATCTGCGCGGGTGGGCGCGCCAGCGGCTCGGCCATGCGCGCTTCCCATGCACTCGCCCAGCGGTTGCGGCTGGAAAGCCTGCGTACCACGCCGAATTGCGGGAGTTCAGTCCAGCCGATGCCTTGCGCGCGGCAGAACCGGCCGATGGCCTTGTCGCGCGCGAAGGTCCAGAGATTGCCGGTTTCCTCATGCGACCAGAGCTGGCTGATCCCATGCTCTGCATGCAGTTGCGCGAGCACCGTTGGCGCATCGCCAGTGCGCACAACCAGATCACCGCCGCGCGCCTGCAAGGCCGTGCGCAGCTCCGCCAGACACTCGGCAATGAAGTGCCATTGGCGGGCTGAGGTGTCAGGAAGCGCCCAATAGGTCGGTTCGGCGATATAAAGCGCCAGCACAGGTCCGCGCGCCGCCGCCTCGACCAGCGGCCGATGGTCTTGCGTCCGAAGGTCGCGCTTGAGCCAAACCAGTTGCATCACACCTCGCCGCTGTGGATCACAGACCTATGTGGTGCATAACGATCTGCGCGGCGAGACGACATGCCGCCGCAGGAATTTTTTCTGAAACCATCGTCCGGAGATGTATTCGACAATGACTGGCACAATCCTGATCTATGGCGGCACGGGCGGTATCGGCGCGTCGACGGCGCGCGCGCTCAAAGCCAAGGGCCACGCACTGCATCTTGTGGCACGCGACGAAGGTCGATTGCAGGCGCTGGCCAGCGAACTGGGCGCAGGCTTCACGGCTGGCGATGTCAGCGATGAGGGGTTGATTGCGCGCGCGACGGAAGCTGCTGGCGGCGTCATCAAGGGGCTGGTCTATGCGGTCGGCACGATCAACCTGAAGCCAGTGGCGCGGCTCAGTGATGCCGATTTCCTGAAGGATTTTCAGGTCAATGCGCTGGGTGCCGTGAAGGCTGTTCAGGCAGCCCTGCCGGGCATGAAGGCCTGCGAGGGCACGGCTGGTGTGGTGCTGTTCTCGACTGTGGCCGTCGCGCAAGGCTTTGCCGCCCATGCCTCGGTCTCGATGGCCAAGGGCGCCATCGAAGGCTTGACGCTGGCGCTGGCGGCCGAGCTTGCGCCCAAGATCAGGGTGAATTGTATTGCCCCGTCCTTGCTGCGCACCAACCTCGCGAAGGCGCTGACCTCGAACGAGGCGATGGCGACTGCGATTGCCGGAATGCACGCCATGCAGCGGCTGGGTGAGGGTGAGGATGTCGGCCCGCTGGCAGCGCTGCTGGCCTCTGACGACGGCTCATGGATCACCGGGCAGATCATCGGTGTCGATGGCGGGCGCTCGGCCCTTCGCACCAAGGGATGAAGACACTCCGCTTCATCCTCGGCGACCAGCTCACACGCTCGATCTCGTCGCTCGACGGGGTCGATCCAGCGCGCGACATCATCCTTATGGTCGAGGTGATGGGGGAGGCGACCTATGTGCGCCACCACAAGCAGAAGATCGCGCTGATCTTCTCGGCCATGCGCCACTTCGCGCAGGAGCTGCGGGAGGAAGGCTTCACGGTCGACTATGTGAAGCTGGATAATCCCGGCAACACCGGCTCATTCTCGGGCGAGTTGCAGCGGGCGATCACGCGCCACGCCATCGAGGCGGTGATCGTCACCGAGCCGGGTGAGTGGCGCGTACTCGAGGCGATGCAGGACTGGCGCGAGGAATTCGGCGTCGATGTCCATATCCGGGATGACAGCCGCTTTGTGGCGTCGCGGGACGCGTTTGCGCAATGGGCCGAGGGCCGCAAGTCCTTCCGCATGGAGTTCTTCTACCGGGAGATGCGCCGCAAGACCGGGCTGCTGATGGCAGGCGAAGAGCCCGAAGGCGGGCAGTGGAACTTTGACCACGACAACCGCAAGAGCCTGCCTGCCAGCGTGAAGCCGCCTGCGCGTGACAGGTTCGTTCCTGACGCAACCACGCAAGAGGTGCTGGCGCTGGTGGCGTTGCGCTTTGGCGACCATTTCGGCGATCTGGAGCCGTTCGGCTGGGGCGTAACGCGGGTGCAGGCGCTCGCTGCACTGAAGCACTTCATCACGGACGCGCTGCCGCTTTACGGCGATTATCAGGACGCGATGAAAACGGGTGAGCCGTTCCTCTATCACAGCCTGATCTCGCCCTATCTCAACCTCGGGCTGCTGACGCCTCTGGAAATCTGTCAGGCTGCCGAACAGGCCTGGCAGAAAGGCCGGGCGCCGCTCAACGCCGTCGAGGGCTTCATCCGCCAGATCATCGGTTGGCGCGAATATGTGCGCGGCATCTACTGGCTGAAAATGCCTGCCTACGCGCAGACCAACGCGCTGGGCGCCAGCCGCAAGCTGCCCTGGTTCTACTGGTCAGGCGAAACCAGGATGAACTGCCTGAAGCAGTGCATCAGCGAGACGAAGGCCCATGCTTATGCCCATCACATCCAGCGGCTGATGGTGACGGGTAACTTCGCGCTGCTGGCGGGGATTGAACCGGCGCAGATCGAGGAATGGTATCTGGCGGTCTATGCCGACGCCTTCGAGTGGGTGGAACTGCCCAATGTGCATGGCATGGTGATGTGGGCCGATGGCGGGCTGCTGGCTTCCAAGCCTTACATCGCATCAGGCGCCTATATCGATCGGATGTCGGATTACTGCGCAGCTTGCGCCTATGACGTGAAGCTGAAGGCCGGGCCAAAGGCCTGCCCGTTCAACGCGCTCTACTGGAACTTCCTGATCGAAAACCAGGCCAAGCTTTCCGGCAACATGCGCCTCGCCATGCCCTATCGCACGCTGGCCAAGATGACCGAGGCGCGCCGGGCCGAGATTGTGGCGGATGCGAGGGTGTTTCTGGCGGGGCTCGCATAGCACCAGTCTCGCGACACGATGGCGCGTATTGGTGATTCCCCGCTTCCCTTCTGCCTTTGCTTGGGTAGTCTGCAAGTCTGTCGCGCCAGCGTTCTGGCCGCAGTGTGGGCTGGGGAGCCTCGTCAGTCGTGTGGGTTCGGGGTCGCGTTAGGTTGCGGGGTTTGCCTGTCATGGACTGGGCGTGGGCCGTGGGGTTAGCGATGGTGCTTGCGACATCGCAGGCGGCACATGCCGCTGACGCGCCGCTGAACCCGGCCAAAGACGCCCGCTCGTTCCTGCTTTTTGCGACAGCCGAGCAGGGGCCGCACAAGCCTTTCGGCGCTGTCGGATTCAAATATGCGCCGGGCATCGACAGTCTGGACCGCGATGGCTGGCGTGTCTTCGGGCGGCTGGGTGGCGGCTACGAGTGCGCGCGCCGCAGGCCTGCGCGGGGCTGGAACGCCAGCGTCGAGGCGCAGCTGCTCGCCGGGCGCGAGTGGCACCTTGGGCGCACCAGCATCGGGCTCTATGCCGGGCCGGAGGTGATTGCATCCATGAAAAGCGGGCCGGAGGCGGCGGTCTACAGGCTGCGGGGCTCAGGCCGCATTCTGGCAGATCTGTGGTCACAGCCGACAGAGCGGACGCTGGTGCAGGCCTATCTGGGTTACTCGACCTATCAGCAGCGCATGGGCGGACGAATGGCGCTGGGCTGGCAACTGCAGGAGCGGCTCTTCATCGGGCCGGAGATCGAGGTTTACCGCGATCAGGCGTATCGCAAGATGCGCCTGGGTGCGCACCTGACAGGTGTGCGCTTTGCGGCTGGCGAGTGGCGCCTGTCAGGCGGCTGGCAGCGTGACAGCGCGCGCACGAAGGGCGGCTATGCCACGCTCGGCGTGCACTGGAAGCGCTGAGCGGCCTCAGGCTGCCAGTGCTTTGGCGAAGGGCTCCTGCATCGCCAGCAGCTCGTCGATCCTGGCTGATGGGACTGGCTTCGAGAACAGGTAACCCTGCAACTCATGGCAGCCGACGGCCTGCAGGAAGCGATGCTGCTCGGCGGTTTCCACGCCTTCGGCGCAGACGCGCAGGCCAAGCGCGCGGCCCAGATGCACGACGGAATGCACAAGGATGGCGGATTCCCCGGTGGTTTCCATGTATTCAAGGAAAGACCGGTCAATCTTGATCTTGTCAAAGGCAAAACGGCGCAGATAGATCAGGCTTGAATAGCCGGTGCCGAAATCGTCCAGCGCCAGGCCGATGCCATGGGCGCGCAGCTCCATCATGGCGCTTTCTGCGGCATCGGCATCATCGACCACGACGCCTTCGGTGATTTCCAGCTCCAGCCGCGTGCCGTCAAAGCCGGTCTCGTGCAGTGTGCGCGCGACATTGTCGACGAAATCCTTGTGGCGGAACTGCACTGGCGAGACGTTGACGGCAAGCCGCAAGGTCGGCCAGCGCACGCCATCGATGCAAGCCTGTTTCAGCACCCAGTCGCTCAGCGGCACGATCAGGCCGCGCTCTTCGGCAATCGGGATGAAGTCTGACGGCGGGATCATGCCCTGCACCGGGTGATGCCAGCGCACGAGTGCCTCGACGCCGATGATCCTGCGCCCGTCAGCCGACACCTGCGGCTGATAGTGCAGGACCAACTCGTTGTTGGCGATGGCCGAGCGCAGTTCTTCTTCCACCACGCGCTTCATCTGGAGCGAGCGGTCCATTTGCTGCTCGAAGAAGGAATAGCGGTTCCGACCATTGTTCTTGGCCTGATAAAGCGCGGCATCCGCCAGCCGCTCCAGCGTCTCGCGGTCTTTTGCATTCTGGGGAGCCAGTGCAATGCCGATGGAAACGCCGACGCTGGCCTCGCCGCCGTGCAGGACGAAAGGGCGATGGATGACATCGAGAATACGCTGGCCAAGCGATGCAGCATCCGAGGGCAGGTTCACTTCGGTCTGGATGATCGCGAATTCATCACCGCCAAAACGCGCAATCGTGTCGGCACCACGCATCAAGGTGCTCAACCGGCGCGAGACTTCGCGGATCAGCTCATCGCCCGCCTTGTGGCCATAGGTGTCGTTGACCGCCTTGAACTTGTCGAGATCGAGATAGTGGACAGCGAGCCCGCCACCCGCCCGCTCGATGCGCGCCAGTTCCTGCTCGAGGCGAAGGTCGAAGGTCCGCCGATTCGGCAAGCCTGAGAGTTCATCATGACCGGCAAGGCGTTCGATCATTTCAGCGCGACGGGCCATTTCAAGCGCGGAGCCGCGCATTTTCTTGAGCAGCCAGAAGAGGATCACCCCACAGACATAGAGCGTTGCGGCGAGTGCAAGAATGAACCGGTTGAGCATGGCATCGCCAGGCCGATCCGTGTCCCAGATCAGCCAAGCCCTGGTGTTGTCGAGCCCGTCCGCCAGGACGAAGGAACTGATCTTGTCGCTCGCATCCCGGCCCGACACCCGAAGATTCTTGATCTGGTTCTTGGCAGCAAAGGATTGCAGGCTGAACTCATGCACGGTGCGATAGGCAAAAGCGACCGCCATGGCTTTGGTGCGATTGGTGTTCTGGCCTTCTGACAGTTCGATTGGAATTGCTGTGACGGCGAGAAAATTGGTGCCGTCATGGACAAGTCGCGCAACGCCATAGGCGTCCGCGCTGTTGAGGGCAGAAAGCAAGGTGTGCTGTCCCTGTTTCTGATTTTGTGTGCTCTGGTATCCGCTCAGCGCCTCTCTCGAAATTCTTCCGGCAAAATGGCGCAACGCAGCATATCCCGCCTGCCCAGCCTCCTGTCGCCCTTCCATTCCGGCCAGCACCGTGCCATCCGCCATCACCAGATAAGCGCCGTCAAAGTTGTAGAGCAGGCTGGTGCCTTCCACGAATTCCCGGCGAAAGCTTTCTCGCGACTCATCCGCCAACATCGCTGCGATGCTGCGGGGCTGGGCCACCAGTCCGGCCAGCTGACGGCGCATGGTGGACAGCTCATTGTAGATCGCTTTTGAAACCCTGCTGTATTGCTGCTGGGAGTCGGTGAGATTGGCCTGATGCGTGATCGATATCATCGTCATGACGGCAAAGGTCAGCGTCAGGCAGATTGCGAGGACGGCAGCCAGAACGTTGCGTCTCATGTTGCCGAGACTGCTGCCGATGCCTGTGCGCGCGAGCATCTTGCGGGCTGCGCGTCTCGCTGCGCGAGATCGCATACTCATCCAGCCAGAGCGGGGCATTGACGGCATGAAAGACAGAAGCATCGGCACAGAATTCCAGCAATGACCTGCCAGAAATGCCTGAATATCCTTTACATCTGGTTGCTGCGTTGCCGCGCCGCTAACTGCCAGTTGGTCCATAGGGCGGGCGCGGAATGGCCATGTGGGCCGCCCTCAGGGCCGCAGACCAGCGCTCGCGCAAGTCATGGAAGTAGGGCTCGCTGGCCTCGATGCGGCGGTTGAGTTCTGGCACAACCTGATCCTTGCGCAGCACCAGTATATCGATGGGCAGTCCAACGCCGAGATTGGATCGCATCGTCGAATCCATCGAAATGAGCCCCATCTTCAGTGCATCATAGAGATTGGTGCCAGCCGTGATCGCGCGATCAAGGATCGGTTTGCCGTATTTGTGCTCGCCGATTTGCAGGAAGGGCGCATCGCCACCGCATTCGATGAAGTTGCCGGCAGCATAGATCATGAAAAGCCGCATCGGCTGCCCCTGGATCTGGCCGCCGAAAAGGAAGGACACATCGAATTTCAGGCCGGCATCCGCGAGCGCCTGTCCATCGACATCCTGAACCTGCCGCACGGCGCGCCCGACGAGTTGAGCCGCGCGAAACATGGTTGGCGCGGTTTGCAGCGTCTCGACCGCACCGGTTTCGGGCTGGCGCAGGCCCTCGTTCAGCAAGCTGATGACCGATTGGCTGATCGAGAGATTGCCGGCAGTTGCCAGCGCCAACGTGCGATCGCCTGGCCAAGAAAAGATATGCAGCTTGCGAAAGGTCGAGATGTTGTCGAGCCCGGCATTGGTGCGGGTGTCGGCAATCATCACGAGGCCATCCTCGACCATCAATCCGGCGCAATAGGTCATGTCAGTTCTCCAGCAAGGCAGGAGAGCTAGCAGCCGCACAGATGTTCGACAATGGCGCCGGCAAGGGTTTGCGAAAGCGGGCGAGGAGCTATTGGCCGGATGTCTCGATGCTCATGTTGACAAACAATGCCTCACCTTCGCCGCCTGACCGCGTGCCGCGCACGGGCGCGGCCTCCATGCCATCAAGCCCGATCGCCACCCGAACATGGGCCGTCTGCGGGCAAAGGTTGAGTGTCGGGTCAAACCCTATCCAGCCGTAGTCGGGCACAAAGGCCTCGGCCCAGCAGCGGCTGCCGGCGACGGGAACGTCGTCGTGAAGGGGGGCGACATAACCGCTGACAAACCGGGCCGGGATGTCGAGATGGCGTACACAGGCGACAAAGACATGGGCAATGTCGCCACATGAGCCCCCTTTGTCAGCGAAGGCCTGTTTTGCCGAGTAAGGTGCGCGGCTCAGGCCTTTGGTGTGCTCCATGTCGACGTGAAGACACTCCATCAGGTTGTGGAGCTGGTCTAGCGCGGA
>JAYWHQ010000250.1:0-3653 GCA_043777655.1 Allobosea sp.
GCGGCCCACGCCCTCGACCAGCACCTTCACTGTGCCATCGGGCAATTTCAGCAGTTGCAGGACGCTGGCGAGCGTGCCGATCTCGAAAATATCGGCGACCGCCGGATCATCATCGGCAGCATTCTTCTGCGTGGCGAGCAGGATCAAGCCATCAGACTTGGCCACCTCCTCCAGCGCACGAATGGATTTCTCGCGGCCGACGAAGAGCGGCACGATCATGTGCGGAAACACGACGATGTCGCGCAGCGGCAAGACCGGGTAAATGCCGGAAGAGCCAGGGACAAGCGGCGCGCGGGTTTTTGCAGCAGTCATCACAACAGTCCTTCATGTTGCATCCGGCGCCCGCCCCCATTGGGCAGCAGACGACAAATGATGTGGCCCAGACCGAATTGCGGCAAGGGCACCGTGCGCGCTCCCGGAACAAGGCGAGCGATTCACACCGTTCTGGTTAGAGTGGAGTGTCTGACGCCCGCTTTCAAGCGAATGCGCGCATTTGTCGGTGGGTGGCTTGTGACAATGTTGTGACGACGCAACCTATGGTCCACGGTGACCAATATCGGCCGACGCAATCCTCACATCCGAAACACACCGAATTTTGTGTCCGGCACAGGCGCGTTCAGGCAGGCGGAGAAGGCGAGTGCCAGCACACGGCGGGTTTCCGATGGCAGGATGATGCCATCATCCCAGAGGCGCGCAGTGGCGTGATAGGGCGAGCCTTCTTCCTCATATTTGGCTCGGATCGGCGCTTTGAAGGCTTCTTCGTCGTCGGCGCTCCAGGCCTTGCCATCGGCCTCGATGTTGTCGCGGCGCACTGTTGCCAGCACGCTGGCGGCCTGCTCGCCGCCCATCACGCTGATGCGTGAATTGGGCCAGGAAAACAGGAAGCGGGGCGAATAGGCGCGGCCGCACATGCCGTAATTGCCGGCCCCGAAAGAGCCGCCCGTCAGCAGCGTGATCTTGGGCACCTTGGCGCAGGCCACCGCCGTGACAAGCTTGGCGCCATCCTTGGCGATGCCCTTGGTCTCGAATTCGCGCCCCACCATGAAACCGGTGATGTTTTGCAGGAACAGCAGCGGGATGCGGCGCTGGCAGCACAGCTCGATGAAATGCGCGCCCTTCTGCGCGCTTTCGGAGAACAGGATGCCATTGTTGGCGATGATGCCGATGGGCATGCCGTACAGGCGGGCAAAGCCCGTCACCAGCGTGGTGCCATAAAGCGCCTTGAACTCGTCGAACTCCGAGCCGTCGACCAGCCGCGCGATCACCTCGCGGATGTCGTACTGCTTCTTCAGGTCGGTCGGCACCACGGCTTCCAGCTCGGCCACGTCGTAAAGCGGCTCGCGGGATTCATGGATGTCGATGTCGATATCCTTGCGGGTGTTCAGCGTGCCAACGATGCGCCGCGCCAGCGCCAGCGCATGGGCATCATCTGCCGCCTGATGATCTGCGACGCCTGAGAGCCGGGTGTGAACATCGGCGCCACCCAGATCTTCGGCGGTCACCACCTCGCCGGTGGCCGCCTTCACCAGCGGCGGGCCGCCGAGAAAGATCGTGCCCTGTTTGGCGACAATGATCGTCTCGTCCGACATGGCGGGCACATAGGCACCGCCCGCCGTGCAGGAGCCCATCACCACCGCAATCTGGGGAATGCCTTCTGCCGACAGCGTCGCCTGATTGTAGAAGATGCGCCCGAAATGCTCGCGGTCGGGGAAGACATCGGTCTGGTGCGGCAGGTTGGCGCCGCCCGAATCGACCAGATAGACGCAAGGCAGCCGGTTTTCGCGGGCGATTTCCTGCGCGCGCAGGTGCTTCTTCACCGTCATCGGATAATAGGTGCCGCCCTTGATGGTGGCATCATTGCAGACGACCATGACTTCGCGCCCAGAGACGCGGCCAATGCCGGCAATCATGCCCGCGCCATGCACATCGCCCTCATACATGCCGTAAGCGGCGAGCGAGCCGACTTCCAGAAAGGCCGAACCCTGATCGAGCAACCTCAAGACGCGCTCACGCGGCAGCAGCTTGCCGCGCGCGGTGTGGCGATCCCGCGATTTCTCGTTGCCGCCAAGTGCAGCAGTTGCGCGTCTTGCCTCCAGCTCGGTCCGGATGGTGGCCCAGGACTGCGCATTGGCGCGCGTTTCGGGCGCAGCGAGATCAACCTTGCTTGTCAGAACCGGCACAACAGAAACCTCGCAGCAGAACAGCTTTCGAGGGTTATGGCGTGCCAGATGCTGGCCTGCAACGTGTGAAGGCGCGTGAGCGGCTGTGCAGCTTCGCGAGGTGGCTCAGTAGCCAGCGGCCTTGGTGACCGGGGGCCCAGCCATCACGCCGATGACGCCGCCTGCAACTGCGCCAATCGGCCCGCCGACAAGCGCGCCCGTTCCAGCACCTGCTGCAGCACCGCTCAGGCGTGCCTCAGAGGTCGTGCAGGCCGCAACTGTCAGCGCCAGAAGCATGGCGAGAGTGATTTTCTTCATGGTCGAACTCCGTCCACAGGGCCCCACAACCCAGCCCAAGAGTGCGGCTCAATGGTGTCTGGAGTGTTAAGCGCCGCTTGGCGTCGGGCCCGCGACCTGCACCGTCGGCCCGAAAACAACCTCGAACTGCGCCCTCAGCTGCATGTCCAGTTCCGCCATGGTCACAGGCAGACCCAGATCGACGAGGCTGGTGACGCCATGCTGCGCCACACCGCAGGGCACGATGCCATCGAAATGCGTCAGATCAGGCTCCAGATTGAGCGAAATGCCGTGAAAGCTCACCCAGCGCCGCACACGGATGCCAATCGCAGCGATCTTGTCCTCGGTGCCCACGCCCTTCTCGGGCCGACGCACCCAGACGCCAACACGGTCCTCGCGGCGCTCGCCCGTGACGTTGAAGTCAGCCAGCGTGCCGATCAGCCAACTTTCCAATGCAGCCACGAAGCGGCGCAAGTCAGGCTGGCGGCGCTTGAGGTCGAGCATGACATAGGCCACACGCTGGCCAGGGCCATGATAGGTGAACTGCCCGCCCCTGCCCGTCCAGTGCACCGGGAAACGGTCCGGCGCGATCAGATCAGCGGCCTTCGCCGAGGTGCCAGCGGTGTAAAGCGGCGGGTGCTCGACCAGCCAGACGCGCTCGTGTGCCAGCCCATCGGCAATGAGCGCCGCCCTGTGTTCCATTTCGGCCAGCGCATCCTCATAAGCGACCAGCCCATCAGCAATCACCCATTCGACCGGGGCCGATGCCTCCACCGTGCCAAAGGAAATCGCGATATCGGCACGGCTGTTCACGTCGTCTTAACCCTGTCTGTTCACAGTTTGGCAAGAAGGCCAGCACCCTGCCGGTCGATGTGGCCCCGAAACGGCCTGGAGGCAAGCGTTGAAGACTGATCTTGATCTCGTTTTCATGGATTTGGCCGTGGTGCTGGGCCGCACCAAGATGCCGATTCACAAGTTGCTGCGCATGGGCCGCGGCGCGGTGATCGAGCTTGCCGCCACAGAGAACGATCAGGTCGAGATTCTGGCCAACAACCATCCGTTTGCGCGCGGACAGGTCATCGTCACCGGCTCGCGCATTCAGGTCGAGATCACCGAATTGCTGAAGCGCCCGACCGTTTATTCGATGGTCGATATGGCTGCCGCAGCCTGATCGCATCGATAGCTGGCAAGAAACGT
>JAYWHQ010000251.1:0-3652 GCA_043777655.1 Allobosea sp.
TTCACGATGTTCTCGACATCCCGCTGATAGAGATGCGGATTGCGAACAGCGATTTTCTGCACGAGTTCGGATTTGATCATGGCGGCACATCATCCTTCAGGCATGGTCAATGTCAAAAAACGGGATCAACGCTCAACCGGAGGCTGCCAAAGGGCCAGCGCACCGTCAAGCTGCAAGCCTTCCGGCATGACTGCCGCGCGCGCGATGATGGTCGCCAGCGTGTCGAGCCCGGCAGCGCGGGCCAGCGACTCGCTGACAGACCAGAGGCCCAGCCGGTCAGTCTCGCTCTTGCGGCGCCAGTCACGGATGGTGAGGTCGGCACTGATCTTCTTTTCGCTGGCAAGCCAGGCGCGGGCCTCGGCCTCGCCGCCAACCTGATCGATCAGCCTGAGAGTGGCCGCGCGCGTGCCAGAATGCACCTTGCCATCGGCGACCGCGGCCAATTCGGCGTCATTCATGCGGCGACGGTCGCGCACCATGCGCTTGAACCAGTCGTAATTGTCATTGACGACAGCCTGCAACGCGGCGCGCGCTTCGGGCGAGGCAGGCTCGAACGCGTTGGGCGCGGCTTTCAGCGGCGAGGATTTTATCTCTTCCAGCTTCACGCCAAGCGTTTCCATCAGCTTGCCGACATTGGGATACTGGAACAGCACCCCGATGGACCCGACCAGCGAGGTCTGCCGGGCAAAGATGCGTTCAGTCCCCATCGCGGCAATATAGCCGCCTGAGGCTGCGGCACCATCGATCACGGCAACTGTCGGCTTGGAGGCACTCAGCGCGAGCAGCGATTCATGCAGCGCTTCCGAGCCTGTCACCGTGCCGCCGGGGCTTTCGATGCGCACCAGCACGGCGCTGACATTCTTCGCGTCCTTGACGGACTTGATCATGTCGAGCGTGCGCTTGTCGCCCGTGATGACGCCCCTGATCTCGATGCGGGCGACATGGTCCTTGCCCGTGGTCAGGGAGGTGGCACCGCTGGCGACATAGCCAATCGTGCCAATGGCCGCGACAGCGCCGGCAAGCGCCAGCATGCGCCACAAGGTCAGGCGGCGGCGCAGCGTGCGGCGATCGGCCAGAAGATCAGCATCAGCAGACATGTGGGACGTCGCGCCTCCAACTTTCGTTCAGTGACACTTACTTAGCTCTGGCCACCGCTTGCGGCAAGGCGAGAGCAGGAGCCGCGGCAAATGAAAAGGCCCGCATGGCGTGCACCATGCGGGCCTTGTAGAACTGTCTTCGGTCAAAGGGACCGAAAGATCACTTCTTTTCGGCAGATTTCTTCATGGCTGCGCCCAGGATGTCGCCCAGCGAAGCGCCCGAGTCGGATGAGCCATACTTGTCCATGGCTTCCTTCTCTTCGGCCATTTCCAGCGCCTTGATCGACACCTGGACCTTGCGGGCCTTCTTGTCGAACAAGATGACGCGGGCATCGACCTTTTCGCCAGCGGCGAAACGCTCGGGCCGCTGATCGCCGCGTTCGCGAGCGAGTTCGTTGCGCTTGACGAAGGTGGACATGTCGGTGCCGACGAGCTTGACGTCGATGCCGCCTTCCTTGACCTCGATCACCTCACAGGTGACGACCTGGCCCTTCTTGATGTCGCCGGCATCTGCGAACGGATCGCTGCCAACCTGCTTGAGACCGAGCGAGATGCGCTCCTTCTCGACATCAACATCGAGCACGACGGCTTTGAGGACGTCGCCCTTCTTGTATTCCTCGATGACCTGCTCGCCCGGACGGTTCCAGTCCAGATCAGACAGGTGGATCATGCCATCGATATCGCCATCAAGGCCGAGGAACAGGCCGAATTCGGTCTTGTTCTTGACCTCACCCTCGATGAGCGAGCCCGCCGGATGTGTTTCGGCAAAGATTTCCCACGGATTGCGCAAGGTCTGCTTGAGACCCAGCGAGATGCGGCGCTTGACCTGATCGACCTCGAGGATCGTGACTTCCACTTCCTGCGAGGTGGACACGATCTTGCCCGGATGGACGTTCTTCTTGGTCCAGGACATTTCGGAAACGTGGATCAGGCCTTCAATGCCCGGCTCCACTTCGACGAAGGCGCCGTAATCGGTGATGTTGGTGACGCGGCCCGTCAGCTTGGCATCGACCGGATAGCGGACGGCAATGCCTTCCCATGGATCGGCCAGCAACTGCTTGATGCCAAGCGAGATGCGGTGCGTGTCCTGGTTGATCTTGATGATCTTGACCTGGACAGACTGACCGATGGTGACCACCTCGGACGGATGGTTGACACGACGCCAGGCCATGTCGGTGACATGGAGCAGGCCGTCAATTCCGCCGAGATCGACGAAGGCACCATATTCGGTGATGTTCTTGACGACACCATCGATGACCTGACCTTCTTCAAGCGAGGCAACCAGCTCGGAGCGGGCTTCGGCGCGGGTCTCTTCGAGGATGGTGCGGCGCGAGACAACGATGTTGCCACGGCGGCGATCCATCTTGAGAATCTCGAAAGGCTGCGGGGCGTTCATCAGCGGGCCGACATCGCGGATCGGGCGAATATCGACCTGGCTGCGCGGCAGGAAGGCCGTGGCGCCATCGAGATCGACGGTGTAGCCGCCCTTCACGGTGTTGAAGATCGTCCCCATGACCTTTTCCTTGGCCTCGTAGGACTTCTCGAGCTTGACCCAGCTTTCCTCGCGGCGCGCCTTGTCGCGCGAGATGACGGCTTCGCCGAGCGCGTTCTCGATCCGGTCGAGATACACCTCGACCTCGTCGCCAACCTTGAGGGGCTGATCGCGGCCGGGGCCGCTGAATTCCTTGATGGCCACACGGCCTTCGGTCTTCAGGCCGACGTCGATGACGGCCATGTCCTTCTCGATGGCAACAACGATGCCTTTGACAACGGTGCCTTCAAGGCCCTCGTTGTTGTTGAAGGACTCTTCCAGCAGCGAGGCGAAATCCTCGCGCGCGGGGGCGTAATTGAATGCGGTAGCCATATGTTCTCCTGACATTGCCGATCAGTCAGCCATCCGATGCGGCGCCACACGGGCGGAGGCAACGGGGCCAGACAATCAGCGCATGCGCCTTGGTTCGTGCTGCAAACCGGACAAACAGAACCGCGGTGCCTGTCTGGCAGGCAAGCGCAAGGGCCGCGAGGTGCTGTATCCGCTTCCGGCGGGTCGATTTCCAACATGCAAGAGAGGCTCAACCTTTCGGCAGCCCCTGCGCGTGATCGATCACAACCCTTCGGACGCCTGCGGCTTAGCCGAAATGGCGCCCATGGGCAAGCGTGAGCGGCGAGGTACGCCAGAGGGCGGGCAGCCTTGTTCCGGCGCAAATGGGAGTTCAGTCGGCGCTCACAGCAGCAAGAGCTTTACAGAGAGGAAAACCTGGTAGCGCTTTCCTGTTGCTGATGGCGAATGCGCCCTCAGGATTGTTGTCTTCGCGAATAGGCTTGGCCACGAGGGTCTGACGCGTTGCATCATGGTGCGGGCGCAACGGCCAACGGTTTGTGTGACATGTCATGGCCGCGCCTTTTTGCTTCTGGCTGCCGCTGCCTGTCCGACTGCAATGCGGGGATGATATCCTTTCTTTTTTTGGTGTTTGTTTGTTTGTCTTGACCTTGATTTTTGTTTCGCTCATTGGGTTTGGATGTCTTTGAAGATTTTGGTGACTGGGGCTGCGGGC
>JAYWHQ010000252.1:0-12996 GCA_043777655.1 Allobosea sp.
CGACACAACATCATGCGCAAAAACGTCGCTGTCGATCCCAGAGGACTCACGCATCGTCATTGCTGCTTGCGGCGAAACGTCCCATAAACCAGCGTGTATCAGTTCTCCGGTCCGTGTCGTTGAAGCAATGATTTCGGGCTGCCATCGGGCTCGCCTGAGAATTTTACGCATGGGCTCATCAATAACGGCGATTATTTGGTTGATACCGCTTTGCAAACCGATTTCACAAAGTCCAATCAGCAATTCTGAAGTTGTTCGGCTGACTTGATGAAGTGAAAGGGTCGAATTTCCATTCCTGTTATGTAGACAGAAACGTGTACATTCCCAAATAAGGGGGCTAGTTACATCAATATCGTCGTCAAAAAATTTAGAAAAAACTTCTTTTGTCATGTTTCTGCCAGTCGTTGGCAGCAACCTCATTGATCCGGTTGACAAACCGGACAAAGAATTGACCGAAACAAGGTACAATGGATCGAGGTTATCATAGATATCGATCTCTCGATCATTTGTGACAGCGACATCCCAACCACGGCGAGCACCAAAAACACTGGCACGCGACATATACATTTCGTCCATTCTTTGAACATGCTGGGTGCGATTATTGCCATCGATCATGATCAACATTTGTCAAGCCTCACTGACAGATTCAGGAAGCCATAAAACAAGCTGAGATTCAGTTTTCTGCAACCCGTCGTTTACGACGGGTTACACCACTTCCGGTTGAATCAAACCTAGGCTCAAGGCTTTAGCAACAGCTTGGTTTTTATTAACTGCATTTAGTTTATATCGAGAGCTTTCGTAGTAACTTCTAATAACTCTTTCTGATATACCAAGTATTATAGCTATATCATCACTGGTTTTTCCCCTTGATGCCCATTGTAAGCATTGAGTTTCTCTTCTAGTAAGAGTTATATTTATGTTTGCAATTCTTGGAATATAAAAACTTATAACTTGAGCATGAATAGCATGAGAAATAACTTGAAAATCACACATTAATCGGTATTTATCATTTTTCCATTCTGAGTCAGTAAAATCTGATGTTATTGAAACTAAAGCAAAATTTCCGTCTAAACCTCTTATAGGTAGGGTCAATCCATTCCTTCCAATACCAAATTCTTTTGCTTCTCCAAAAAATCTAGTAGAAAATTTAGAATTTGTTGCAATTCGACTCCACTCGATTGGCATGATTGAGCGTTTTAATTCACTTAAAACAGGATCAACTAAAAAATAATCCTGAGAAACATATCTATCAATCCAGCTCTGATTATAATTTGTAATAAGTTTTGGCTGCTCAGCTCTCATACCAGAGCATGCATAATAAGCTATACTTGTTAAACCATAAGAATCTGTTATTTCGTCAAAAGTAATTCTTAATTTATCTATGTCTGAAGCATGAGAAATTTTATCGAGAATTCTTATAAATCGATCAATTTTTTCCAACTGAATTGCTCCCCAGCTAACAGTCAGTTATCTAGGAATTAAGCATGCCAGTTACTGACATGCTAAGCAACTCGTCATGCACGGCATATCGCGCTTCAATTGCGAGTTGCATCAGTCGATCTGAAATTTCACCGAAACCAAGTTTCTCAGCCTCAGACTGTGTCGCGCAGATCATTCCCATAAAGAATATGAGATGCGCGCGACGGTCATTTTGTTGCTTGAGCGTGTTGTAAAATGCGAGATCGTTCATACCGAATCAACCCAGTTGTTGCCTGGCTAATTATGAAGCGATCGTAAACAATTTCGACAGCCGTCCTAACCGACCCTGTCGGAAACGACGGGTAACTACCGGCTCCAAAGACAGTTAGGTGACTTTCTAACTTTGCAACAAATCCAGACGCCGGACAGCATGTGACGAGATCACATCCCGCCGAGATGCTCGGCGACGGTGAAGATGTCCTTGTCGCCGCGCCCGCACATGTTCATCACCATCAGGTGGTCACGCGGCAGGGTCGGTGCCAGATCGAAGACCTTGGCGAGCGCGTGTGCCGGTTCAAGCGCCGGGATGATGCCCTCCAGCTTCGAGCAGAGCTGGAAGGCGTCGAGCGCCTCCTGATCCGTGGCCGAGATATAGCTCACGCGACCTGAATCGTGCAGCCAGGCATGCTCCGGCCCGATGCCGGGATAGTCGAGGCCAGCCGAGATCGAATGCGCGTCGGTGATCTGGCCATCTCCATCCATCAGCAGATAAGTGCGGTTGCCATGCAGCACGCCGGGCTTGCCGCCTGTCAGAGAAGCCGCATGCAGGCCGCTGTCGAGCCCGCGGCCTGCTGCCTCGACGCCGAACATCTGCACCGAGCGATCATCGAGGAAGGGATGAAACAGCCCGATGGCGTTTGAGCCGCCGCCAATCGCGGCGATCAGCGAATCCGGCAGGCGGCCTTCCGCCTCCAGCATCTGCTCGCGGGTCTCGCGGCCGATGACCGACTGGAAATCGCGCACCATTGCTGGATAGGGGTGGGGCCCGGCTGCCGTGCCGATGCAATAGAATGTGTTGTCGACATTGGTGACCCAGTCGCGCAGCGCCTCGTTCATGGCGTCTTTCAGCGTCTTGGAGCCGGACTGGACCGGCACCACTTCCGCCCCCAGCATCTTCATGCGGAAGACGTTGGGCTTCTGCCGTTCGACATCGACCGCACCCATGTAGACGATGCATTCAAGGCCAAAACGCGCGCAAAGCGTCGCGGTGGCGACACCATGCTGGCCTGCGCCGGTCTCGGCAATAATGCGCTTCTTGCCCATGCGCATCGCCAGCAGGATCTGGCCGAGCACGTTGTTCACCTTGTGCGCGCCTGTGTGGTTCAGTTCATCACGCTTGAAATAGATTTTCGCGCCGCCCGGCAGGCCGGAAGCTGCGGCCTTCTGCCGAAGATGTTCCGTCATCCGCTCGGCATAGTAGAGCGGCGAGGGGCGCCCGACATAGTGCTTCAGATAGCCGGACATCTCCTCCTGAAAGACCGGATCGACCTTGGCCTTTGCATAAGCCTGTTCAAGATCGAGAATGAGCGGCATCAGCGTCTCGGCAACAAACCGCCCGCCGAAAATGCCAAAGCGGCCGTTCTCGTCCGGGCCCGAGCTGAAGGTGTTGGGGTTGTGCGGCGCGTTCATGCAGTCAGGCTCCGGTGGCCGCCGCGCGGGCAGCCTGAACAAAGGCTTTGATCTTTCCGATATCCTTTACGCCGGGTGCTGACTCCACACCAGAGGAGACATCGACGCCGCAAAGCCGCACCCCGAGCGCCTGCACGGCATGGATCGCGCCGGCCACATTGTCCGGCGTCAGCCCACCGGCCAGCATGAAGGGCCTTTCACCACCGAGCGTGGCAAGAATGGCCCAGTCAAACGACACGCCGTGCCCGCCCGGATAAGCGGCATCCTTGGGGGCCTTTGCGTCCAGCATCATACGGTCGGCGACGGCGGCATGGTCTGCAAAGGGAGCGAGATCATCTTTGCTGCCCACGCCCAGAACCTTCATCTGCCGCGCACCGGTGATCTTGCGCATCTGGCCAACCACCGCCGGGCTTTCGCTGCCATGCAGCTGGAACCAGTCTGGCTTGACTGTCGCAGCCAGCGCTGCGGCAACATCGAGATCGCAATCCACGACAAGTGCGACAGATTGGGCACGCCCGAGCGCCTGCTGTGCGAGAGCTGTGGCCGTTGCATGCGAGACGCTGCGCGGACTTTTGCGGTGAAACACCAGCCCGACCATGTCAGCGCCTGCATCCAGCGCAGCCTCCATCGTCGCAGGCGTGGAAAGCCCGCAGATCTTGACAAGAAAGCGATCATTCAGCTCGAGCATGATCGCGCAGCGATTGCCTTGTCCGGGCAGGCACGTCAACCCACCCCGATCTTCTTGATCGCCTGGCAGGCCTGTGGCACGGACGATCATGATCCCTGACGACAGTTCAACGGCTGCATCGGCCTCATTTCAGAATGAGAGCTTCCGGGCAGCATTGGTACAGCTGCTGGCCTGGCGAAGGGATGTCCGGCACTTTCGGCGCGATCCGGTTCCAGATGCGCTGGTGATCGAGCTGGTTGAACTTGCCTGCCTCTCGCCCTCTGTCGGCAATGCGCAGCCCTGGCGCTTCGTGCTGGTCGAGACACCGGAGAAGCGGGCCGCCGTCATCGCCAATTTCGAAGCCAGCAACATGGCCGCCCTGGCAGCCTGTGAACCGGCCCGACAGAAGAGTTACGCAGCCCTCAAACTGGCGGGTTTGCGCGAGGCGCCGATTCATCTTGCTGTGTTCTGTGACGAAACCTCATCAGCAGGTCATGGATTGGGCCGTCAGACGATGCCCGAAATGCTGCGCTACTCTGTGGTCTGTGCCGTGCATGCGCTATGGCTGGCCGCACGCAGCCATGGGCTCGGCGTCGGCTGGGTCTCGATCCTCGATCCGGCCCGGGCCTGCGCAACGCTGGAGCAACCCGAGAGCCGGACCCTTGTCGCCTATCTTTGCATTGGCTGGCCGCAGGACGCGCATCTGACCCCGGAGTTGCAACGGCGTGGCTGGCAGGACAGGCTTCCATCCCGAGAGTTCCTGAGCCGATTGTAGTCCATTTGCCTGTTTCCCAAACTTCTTCCCAGAAACTGTTGAAATCGATCATGTCCAAACCCATCGGCCCCACCATCATCACCGTCTGCACATCCTGTCGTGCCGCAGAGGGCGCGCGTGCAGCGGCCCCCGGCAAGACATTGCTGGCCGCCATTGAGCTGGAGGCAGCGGGCTCGAGCCTTGTTGTTCGTCCGACCCAGTGCCTGAGCGTCTGCACGCGGGTTTGCACGGTCTCGCTGACATCTGAAGGCGGTTACACCTTCCTGTTCGGCGATCTTGATTGTCTGGCAGATGCGCCCGCCATCGTTCGGCTGGCAAAAGCCTGTGCCGACGCAGACTATGGTTTCGTGCCCTGGAAGGACCGGCCAGAGGTTTTGCGCAAGGGGATGATTGCGCGCGTGCCGCCGCCGAACTGGTCACCGGAAGACGGGAGCGCACCTGCATGAGCGAATCTTTTGCGTCAACACTTGTGCTCGGCGGTGCACGCTCCGGCAAATCACGCATCGCCGAAAGCCTGTCACGCGAGACAGGGTTGCGGCGCGTCTATGTTGCAACCGCGCAAGCCTTCGATGACGAGATGGCAGAGCGCATCGCGCGCCATAAGGCTGATCGCGCAGCAGATGGCTGGGTGACGGTTGAGGAGCCCTTGGGGCTGCCGATGGTGCTGGCGCGCGAGGCGCGTTCCGACACGGTTGTGCTGGTCGATTGCCTCACACTCTGGCTGTCCAACCTGATGTTGGGCGAGCGCAACATCGAGGCCAGCCAGGCGGCTTTTCTCTCAATGCTGCGTGGCGCCAAGGGGCCCGTCATCCTCGTCTCGAACGAAGTCGGCCTGGGCATCGTGCCGGAGACGCCTCTAGGACGTCAGTTTCGTGATGCACAAGGCAGGTTGAACCAGGCTGCCGCCGAAACCTGCTCCAGGGTTGTGTTCGTGGCTGCAGGCCTGCCGCTGGTTCTGAAATCTCCCGTATGAGTGAGCGTCCGACACCCGCCATCATGTTTCAGGGCACCGGCTCCAACGTCGGCAAGTCGACGCTGGTGGCTGGCGTCGCCCGCGCGCTTGTCCGGCGTGGCCTGAAAGTCCTGCCGTTCAAACCGCAAAACATGTCGAACAATGCGGCGGTGACAGCCGATGGCGGCGAGATTGGCCGGGCTCAGGCCCTGCAGGCGCGCGCGGCAAGGGTTGTTCCCACTGTCCACATGAACCCGGTGCTGCTGAAGCCGGAAAGCGACACCGGGTCGCAGGTCATCGTCCAAGGCAGGCGCATGGGCTCGCTCAGGGCGCGCGCGTTCGGGGCGCGCAAGACCGAACTGATGCCCTATGTGCGCGACAGTTTCGCCCGGCTGGAGCGGGAGGCGGACATTATTCTTGTGGAGGGCGCAGGCAGCCCCGCCGAGATCAATCTTCGGGCAGGCGACATTGCCAACATGGGCTTCGCTCTGGTGGCGCAGGTGCCCGTCATGTTGATCGGCGACATTGACCGTGGTGGCGTGATTGCCAGCATCGTTGGCACGCATGCTGTGCTGGAGCCCGACGAGCGCGCGCTTATCAAGGCCTTCGCTGTCAACAAGTTTCGTGGTGATGTCGCTCTGTTCGATGATGGGCTGCTTGCCATTGCCGAGCGCACCGGCTGGCCTTCGCTGGGCGTGCTGCCCTGGTTTGGCGAGGCACATCGTCTGCCAGCGGAAGATGCGCTCGATCTTGAACAGCGCGGCAGCGGTCAGGGCCGGTTCGTGGTTGCGGTGCCAATCCTCGCCCGGATCGCGAATTTTGATGATCTCGACCCGCTGACGCAGGAGCCGGATGTCGACCTGCGATTGATCCCGCCCGGCGCGCCACTGCCGGGCGATGCTGATCTGGTCATTCTTCCGGGCTCGAAAGCCACCATTGCCGATCTCGCTTTCCTGCGGGCGCAAGGCTGGGATATTGATCTGGCTGCCCACCTTCGGCGCGGCGGCCATGTGCTCGGGCTGTGCGGTGGCTACCAGATGCTGGGGCGCAGCATTGCTGATCCTGATGGCATCGAGGGTCCTGCAGGCAGCGTCGCTGGCCTTGGTCTGCTCGACATCGACACGGTGCTGAGCGGCGACAAAATCCTGCAGCCTGTCTTCGCCCGCCATCTGGCATCAGACCAACCCGTCACGGGTTACGAAATCCATCTTGGCCGCAGCACCGGCTCCGATTGCGCACGCCCTTTGCTCGACATTGACGGCGTGCCGGATGGCGCGACCAGCCCGGATGGACGCGTGCAGGGCTGCTATGTGCACGGGCTCTTCGCGTCCGACGGTTTTCGCAAGTCTTATCTGGCAGGGTTCGGACGCCAGAGCTCGCTGGCTTACGAGGCCACGGTCGAAGCCACGCTGGATGCGCTGGCTGACCATTGCGAGCGCCACCTCGACATTGAAGCGATCATTGCCATTGCCCGTTCGAGGCAGTCGATGGTCAGCTGAGCGACCACGCCAGAAGGCCGACAAGGGCCAACTGGAGCAGGCACGCGCAAACCAGCAACCTGAGGCTGCGCGCAATATCAGAGGGCGTCGCATCTGCGCGCCCTTCCGCGTGGAGAAACGGGTCTTCCACGACAGTGCTGCCATAACGTCTTGGCCCTGCCAGCGCGAGACCCAACGCCGCTGCCATGGCAGCTTCGGGCCAGCCGGCATTGGGCGAGCGGTGCAAGCGGGCATCGCGCCACATCACCTGGAAGGCCGTGATGAGCGAGCCTCCAACCATTGGCGCACAACATGCCAGGAGCATGCCCGACAACCGCGCAGGAGCAAGATTGATGAGATCATCCAGCCGTGCGGCAGCCCAGCCAAAGGCTTCATGGCGTGGTGTGCGATGGCCAATCATCGAGTCTGCAGTGTTGATCGCCTTGTAGATCAGCAAACCCGGCAGGCCGAAAAGCGCCAGCCAGAACACGGGCGCGACAACACCATCCGAAAAATTCTCGGCTGTTGATTCAATGGCAGCCCGGCAGACACCCGCTTCATCAAGGCTGTTCGGATCGCGGCCAACGATCATCGAGACAGCCTGCCGCCCGCCATCCAGCCCGCCCGCCGCAAAGCCGGATGCCACACGGGCAACGTGTCTGTGCAGGCTGTTCTGTGCCAGAAGGACCGAAGCCACCAAGCCGATCCAAACCATGGCAAATGGCAGATTCCGCAGGAGCCTATCCAGCATCCAGCCAGAAGCGCCGACCAACGAGACAAGAACCAAGACAGTGACCAGCCCTGCCAAACGCCTCAAAAAATCTGGCCAGCCTGTCTGATTCAGGGCGCTGTCGAGCAGCGAGATGAGTTTGCCGATCCAGCTTACAGGATGCGGCATGCGCCGCCAGAGGGCATCCGGATCGCCGATGATCGCATCGGCCACCAGCGCAAGGCACACGATCCAGAGCGCCTCAGCCCCCGGCAGCATCGCGTGCTTTCAGGCCTCTGAGCTGATGTGCAAGCCGGTTCATGGCTTCGGCCAGCATGGGGCCGCCGCAAACTGTCAGCGACTCCGGCAGAACGATGCGTCGCTCCGGCGGAAACAGGGCGACGATGGCTGGATGCAGCAGCAGTGCCCGGCCCTGGTCCTCGGCGCGGCCATCCTCGCGTGAAATCAGCAGGGCATCGGGCCTGAGTTTCACGATGGCTTCCAGCGTCATGAATCCGCCAGCCCGCAAGCCTGCCTCACCTGCCACGTTGACGAGGCCGGCACTCCGCAGCAGATCGCTCATCAGACTTTCACGCCCGGCAACCCAGCCACGGCGCGAAAGCGGCAGCACGCGCAACTGCCGCTGCGAGGCGACCGCTCGGAGATTGGCAAGAGCATGATCGAGATCACTGACCCGGGCCGCCCCCTTGCCAGGCGCATCGACCAGTGCCGCCATGCGCAGGATCTGGCGCTTTGCTGCCTCGATATCATTGGCAATGTCGAATTCTTCGACCCGGATGGAACGGGCCCTGATGAACTCGCGCGTGGCGCGCTTCATGAAGCGGCTGGCCACAACAAAGTCAGGCTTCAGCACAAGAATTTCCTCGGCTGTTCCTGACAGGATGGGCAAGTTGCCAACGCGCCCCGAGGCCCAGGAGCGCATGCCGTCACGGGCGAATGGGCCAACGCCGACGATTTCTTCCGGGCGGGCGAGATCAAGCAGCATCTGGTCGGTGCACATGTTGATCGAGGCGACGCGCAGTGGTGGTGCCTGCGCCAATGCCGGGCCTACGCCGCAGGCGGTCGCAACCGCGAGCAGCCGGTACAAGTTCATGCGCGTCTTCAAACCGGGGCCCATGGCACCAGCACTGGTTCGCCATCCTGCATCAAATGCAGTGCGCTGATCCCGTAGATGTCCCGCAGCAAGCTTGCTGTCAGCACAACGGCAGGCGCGCCCATGGCCGCGATATGGCCTTCGTGAATGACAACAATCTGGTCCGCCATGCGGGCGGCAAGGCCCAGATCATGCGTGACGGCGATCACGAGCGCGCCGCGCGCAGCTTCCGCCCTAAGTGCGGTCATGATGTCGAGCTGATGACGCGGATCGAGCGCGGCAGTCGGTTCATCTGCCAGCAGCACCTCGGCGCCCACCGCGAAGACGCGCGCCATCATTACGCGCGCCCGCTCGCCCCCTGACAATGTCTGCACATTCCGGTGGGCAAAATGGGCCACGTCCGTGCGCTGCATCGCCTCTGCGACGATGGCGGAATCGGTGGGCGAAAGCCGCGTCGGATCACTGGCGCCATGCGGATAGCGGCCAAGCGCCACGACATCATGCGCTGTAAGCGGCCAATGCACCTGATGTCCCTGCGGCAGATAGGCGATGCGCCTTGCCCGCTCGATCGCTGTTGAAGCGAACACATCCTTGCCAGCCAGAAGCACTTTGCCCGTCGAAGCGACGAGACCTGCGATGGCCCGGAGCAGGCTTGTCTTGCCAGCCCCGTTCGGCCCGACCAATGCGATCAGCTGCCCTGCAGCCAGCCCGAAACTGGCATCCGACACAACGGTTTTTTGCCCAAGGGTCACCGAAACCGACGCCACCTGCAGCAGGACAGAGGATGCCATCACGTCATCCCTCCCGACAGGCTGCGGCGCTCACGCAGGATCAGGTAGAGAAAAAACGGTACACCGATGATCGAGGTCAGCACGCCAACCTTGATGTCGGTGGTGGCGGGAATGATGCGCACCGCAATGTCGGCACCCAGCAGCAGGACTGACCCTGCCAATGCCGCAGGCAACATGAGCCGCGCCGGATCGTGCCGGACAAAAGGCCGCATGAGGTGCGGTGCGACCAGCCCGATAAAGCTGATGGTGCCCGCAACCGCAACCGACGCACCAACACCCAGCGCCACACCAAAGATGACGATCAGCCTGAGTTTGCCGACATCCACGCCAAGGCTCTGGGCTGCTTCCTCGCCAAGGGCCAGAACACGAAATGCACCGCGCTGCGAGAAGAGCAGCAGGCCCGCCGGAATGATGAAGGGCAGCGCCAGCGTCACATGGCGCAGGCTTCTGTCTTCAAGTGAGCCCAGCAGCCAGAATGCGATCTCGAGTGCAGCAAAGGGATTGGGCGTGAGGTTCATCGCAAGAGCGGTGCCAGCGCCCGCGAGACTGGAAATCGCCAGCCCTGACAGGATCAGCAGGAGCAGGCTGCCACTGCGCCCGGCGACAGCCAGCAGCAAGAAGACCGAAAAGAACGCACCTGCAATGGCGGCCAATGGGAGCCCCCATGAGAGCGCATCGTTGAGCCCTAGCGAGATGGTGGCAACTGCAAAGAACGCGGCTGTTTGTGGCGCGCCGAACAGCGAGGGTGCCGCCAGGGGGTTGCGCAGCAGGCCTTGCATGGCTGCCCCGCTCAGACCCAGGATGCCGCCGATGGACAAGGCCAGCAGCATGCGCGGCAGGCGGATTTCCAGGATGATGATCCGGTTGGCATCATCAGCGGCCCCGCCAAAGGCCGCCAGCACCTCGGAAGGCGACATGCGGACTGGGCCAACGCCAAGTGAGACCACGCATAACAGGACAACGACCAGCAGCAGGACCGGGACAATGCCGCGCAGCCGGGGCTGCGCGGCCATTTCCGGTTCTGGCAGGCTGTTGCTCACCATGCGGCCTTGAGCCCTGCATAGACCGCGCGTCCGGAGGTGCCATAGTTGTAGACCTCCTGATACCTGGCGTTGGTCAGGTTCTCGAGCCGGGCATAGGCGCGCCAGTTCGCATCGATCCGGTAGTCGGTGTAGACGTCGAGCCGGGCATAGGGTGCCAGGCGTTGCGTCTCTCGGTTGCCGCTGAAACGTCCCGAAACCAGCGTCAGGCTGGGTTCAATCGTCCACTTTGAGGTGGGCATCAGCGCCAGGCTGATCTTGCCGACATGTTCAGGTCGACGCGCCAGAGTCAGGCCGGTCACCCGGTCCTTCGCATGCAGGTAAGTATAGGCGCCGTTGAGCCGCGCAAAATCCTGCACCAGTTCCACCTCACCGGAAACCTCGATGCCGCTTGTCCGGGCACGCGCCACGTTGATGTATCTGGAGGTCGCGGTGTCGAAATCGATCAGGTTGTTGAAGCGATTGGCAAAGGCCGTGACCGACACGCGCGCCTTCCCGCCAAACAGATCCTGATCAATGCCAGCATCATAACCGAAGCTGCGCTCTGGCGAGAGATTGGCATTGCCGAAGGTCGGCGCGAACAGCTGGAACAGCGTGGGTGCCTTGCCACCAGTGCCGACACTGGCCCGCAGCTTGGTGCTGGTTTCAGGAATGCGATAGGCCACGGTCGCGCGCCAGGTGTTGAAACGCGCGACATCGACAACATCATCGATGCGCCCTCCCAGCGAGACATCCAGCCGGTCGCCGATCGGCAGTTGCCACAGCGCAAACAGAGAGCGTGTCGTCTGCCCTTCATCCTGCGTCTTGCGGCGCAGGGCCGTCACAGGCAGCAGGTTCTGCGAATAGGTCTCGGCTGTCTCTCGCTCGAGCTTGGCGCCAAAGATCACCCGACCAAAGGCATCGAGCTTAAGGTCACCCTGATACTCGGCACCAATCCGGTCGCCGATGAACTCGGACTTCGTCCGTGTCGTGTTGGCCGGCAAGGTATTGTTGCGAAAACTCACATCCCAGAACGAACGATCCGTGCGATTGGCAAAGACGGTCAGCCCATGCGTCAGCCGGTTGTCGAGCGTATCGATCGAGGCCTTGGCCCAGACGCTGTGAAAGCGCCGCTCGGTCTGGCTTGGTGTGTCGGGCAAGGTGCCGAAAGCCGCGTCATATTGCGCCCGCGTCGTGATCGACATGATGCCGGTCTCGAACCGGAAACCGTTGCCAGGGTCATAGCCCAGGCGGCCGTAACCACCAAAGCGCGAGAAGCCGTCATTCTCGAGTGTTGGAAACTGCGCTTCAATCCGCCCAATCCGGTGCCCATAGCGCGAGAAGCCGGAGCTTTTGGCCGCGCTGCCGGCAAAGGCATAGCTCCACGGCCCCTGCGTGCCATAAAAGCCCGCATTGCTGCTGGAAGAGCCAAGGCTGCCGCCCTCGATCTGGCCGAAAGCCTGGAACGGTCCACGGCCACGACGCGTGATGATGTTGACCACACCGCCCACAGCATCAGAGCCATAGAGTGCACTCTGCGGGCCGCGCAGAACCTCAACGCGCTCAATCAGGCCCGGAGCCAGCGTCGAGAAGTCGAAATCATTGGCGACGCCGGAAGGATCATTGACGCGCACGCCGTCAATCAGAACCAGTGTCTGGCCAGCATTGGCACCCCGGATGCGAACGCTTGTCGTGGCACCAGGACCACCAGTCTCGGTAATGTCGAGGCCTGGCACGTTGCGCAGGGCATCGACGAGCGAGCCTGCACCAGTCCGGGCAATGTCATCGCTGCTGACGACAGAGATTGCGCTGCCGGTGCGCTGAAGTTCGGTTGGAGTCCGGTTCGCCGTGACCGTGATCTGCAAGGCTTGCGGAGTGGTCTGGGCTGAAGCCCGGGGCGTCGCTGCTGGCGACGCTTGAGACTGGGCAAAGGCTGCGCTTAGGGGAGAAAAGACGCAAAGCGTCGTTGTGACGCAAAGCGCCACCTTGAAGGACCGAGACATGTTCACCTTTCTTCGGCCCACCGCCGAAGATTCGAAGTTGCACACGCTCTCGGCCGGTCTCCTGGCTCGCGGGTCAATGCGGATGACAGCCTTCCCAACCCGATCAGGTCAGTGGCACATTGTCATCCGCTCGCCGCTTACAGTTGCGGGGGCAGCTGTGGCATTGGGCAAATGGGCCCGCACCACATTCTCGTTTCACCCATGTCACCACAGGCACCGAAAGCGATTTACCAGAAACACACAGCGCGGCGATTGGCAATGACGATCTGTTAATTGTTGGCAAAGGCCAGAGCGCGCGCAAAATGGGCCGACACTGAGCGTGGCAGCGCGGGGGAGTGCGGGTTCAGGGAGGTTTGGTGGAGCCAAGCGGGATCGAACCG
>JAYWHQ010000253.1:0-3646 GCA_043777655.1 Allobosea sp.
CTGGTTTTGGCGAGCGCGGCCATGCTGACTTCTGCTGTTGCAGACGGTCGGCTGGCTCGTCTGCAAGCAAACATTGGACATGCCATCCGGCATCGTGGCGGCATCGCCCTGCTGCTGTTCCTCGCATTTGCACTGATCTCGATCAGCTGGAGCCATCGGTCGCCTGCCAGCCTCTTTGTGCTCGGCGAGGCGTTGCTGCCGGCGATCTGCGGGCTTGTTCTGGCCTCAGCCTGGCCAAATGCGACCCCGCGCTGGGCCGTGCCCGCACTGGGCCTGTCGATCATCGCAACGTGCTTGCTTGCGCTGGCCGAGATCAGCAATGGCAATGCGTGGCGGTTGGCGCTGGGCTTGCGGCCGGATGGCGCGATCTTCAACCGCACCTTGCTTGTTTGCCTGCTGCTTGGTGTACCTGCTGTCGCCGCATTGGCGCGCGGTTCCAATCCGGCACTTCGGCTGCTCGCTCTTGGTGTCGTTGCGACCGTCTGCACGGCGATCATGAGTTCCGAGAGTGGCGCGGCCAAGCTGGGGCTGGCGGCTGTCATCGCTGCATGGGCGACGACGCTCTTGCTGCCGCGTCTGACGCTGGCGCTGGCCGCTACCGGCTTCGTCGTTGCAGTTGCTTGCGCGCCGATCATGGGCGAGGTGGCCGAGGTCACGATCCCAGCCGCAACCCATGCGCAGTTGAAAGACTCCCATTCGCGTGATCGGGTCGACATCTGGCTGAGTTTTGGCGAGGCCATCCGTGCCCGCCCGTTCACCGGCGCCGGCTTCGGCACCTCGGGCACGATGGACCGGCACCCGGTGGCCGGAGAGGTGCCGCCAGATCGGCGCGTTCTGCTCGGTGTGGGCCATCCGCACAGCGCAACTGTGCAGGTCTGGGCCGAAACGGGGCTGCCGGGCGCGCTGCTGCTGCTATGCGCCGGGCTCGCCCTTGCCCCTGCGCTCGCGCAACTTGCGAGATCGGTGCTGGCGCCACATCTGGCTTTGATGGTTGGTGCGCTTGCAGTCGCGATGGTCGGCCACGGCGCCTGGCAGGGCTGGTGGATTGCCGGGCTGGCGACTGCGGGCTGCTGGCTGCGCGGCTTGCGCCAAGAATCGCAATGCCAAGAAACGCAATGCCAAGAAACGGAACGACAAGAATCGCAACGGCGCGAGACAATGAACAAGGGTGATGCATGACCGCTTATGACGTGGACCTCTTCGTGATTGGCGCAGGCTCCGGGGGCACGCGCGCGGCGCGGATCGCTGGTGGCCATGGCGCAAAGGTCATGATTGCAGAGGAGGACCGCATTGGCGGCACCTGCGTCATTCGCGGCTGTGTGCCGAAGAAACTCTTCGTTTATGCCAGCCGATTTGCCGATGATTTTGCTGATGCAAAGGGCTTTGGTTGGACCGTTCCCACACCACGCTTCGACTGGCCCACACTGCGCGATGCCGTGGCCAATGAGGTGACGCGTCTCTCCGGGCTCTATCGCAAGGGGCTGGAAGGCGCAGGCGTGGACATCGTCACCGAGCGCGCCGTGGTCACAGGCCCCAACAGCGTCAGGCTGGCCACAAGCGGGCGCGAGGTCACAGCCCGGCACATTCTGGTGGCAACTGGCGGGTGGCCAAGCTTCGAGCCGGCCATTCCCGGAGGCGAACTGGGCATTTCGTCCAACGAGATTTTCCATCTGGAGACCTTGCCCAAGCGCATGATCGTGGTTGGTGGGGGCTATATCGCGCTGGAATTTGCCTCCGTTTTTGTCCGCCTTGGCGTCGAGGTCACCGTCATCCATCGCGGCGACAATGTGCTGCGTGGCTTTGACGAGGACATCCGCACCCGACTGCGCGATGCCTTGGCCCATAGCGGCATCACCCTGAAACTCGGCACCACGATCTCGCGGCTGGACAAGACGGCGACTGGCATCCGCGCCACTCTGTCCGACGCCAGCGCCATGGAAGCCGATGTTGTGCTGGTCGCCACCGGGCGCCGTCCCAACACGCGGGGGCTTGGGCTCGAGACTGCAGGCGTCGCCGTGGGCAAGTTCGGTGAGATCATCGTCGATGCAGCGTCGCAGACGAGTGTTCCATCGATCCATGCCGTCGGCGATGTGACCAACCGCATCAATCTGACTCCGGTCGCCATTCGCGAGGGCCATGCCTTTGCCGACAGCACCTTCGGCGGCACACCATGGACGATGAACCATGCGCTGGTGGCATCTGCTGTGTTCACCACGCCGGAAATCGGCACGGTGGGCCTGGGCGAACAGGAGGCCGTGGCGCGCGGGCATCGAGTCCAGGTGTTCGAGGCCGGATTCCGCCCGATGAAAGCAACCATCTCAGGCAGCAGCGAGCGCATCTACATGAAGCTCGTGGTCGACGCCGCGAGCAACCGGATGCTGGGTGTGCATGTCATCGGCCATGATGCGGGCGAGATCATCCAGTCGGTCGCCATCGCGGTGACCATGGGTGCGACAAAAGCGGATTTTGACCGCACGATCGCGCTGCACCCGAGTGCTGCCGAAGAACTGGTGACGATGCGCCGGCCGCGCGGGTGATTGCCCGGTTTCCCGACTGCAAACGGCCATGGCCATGCGGAAGGCGAGACACTATAAGCCAGACATCGTGAAGAACGCGGCCATCCAGCAGGCATGGCCCGCGATTGAGTTGGAGTGAGACCATGACCGAACACTGGACGCCAGACAGCTGGAGAGCCAAGCCCGTGGTGCAGATGCCGGCGTATCCGGATGCTGCCAGCCTGGTCGCTGTCGAAAGCCAGTTGGCCGGGTTTCCACCGCTTGTTTTTGCTGGCGAGGCGCGCAAGCTGAAGAAGGCGCTCGCCAAAGTCGCAAAGGGCGAGGCCTTCCTCCTGCAGGGGGGGGATTGCGCCGAGAGTTTCGCCGAGCATTCGGCCGACAACATCCGCGATTTCTTCCGTCTGTTCCTGCAGATGGCTGTGGTGCTGACCTTCGCCGGTGGCGCACCTGTGGTGAAGGTCGGTCGCGTGGCCGGCCAGTTCGCCAAGCCGCGCTCGTCCGACAGCGAGACGATCAACGGCGTGACCTTGCCGAGCTATCGCGGCGACATCATCAACGACAATGCCTTCACGCCAGAGGCACGGATTCCCGATCCCAAGCGCCAGCTGGAGGCCTATCGCCAGTCGGCTGCAACGCTGAACCTGATCCGCGCCTTCGCGACCGGCGGCTATGCAAATCTCGACAATGCGCATCGCTGGATGCTGGGCTTCGTCAAGGACACGCCGCAGTCCAGCCGCTACCGCGAGGTGGCCGAGCGCATCACCGAGACGATGGAGTTCATGCGCGCCATCGGCATCGATCCGGAAACGCATCCCGAGATGCGGATTACCGATTTCTACACCAGCCACGAGGCGCTGCTGCTGGGCTACGAGCAGGCGATGACCCGCGTCGATTCGACGACGGGCAGCTGGTACGACACCTCTGGCCACATGGTCTGGATCGGGGATCGCACGCGCCAGCTGGACCATGCGCATGTCGAGTTTTTCCGCGGCATCCAGAACCCGATCGGCATGAAGTGCGGGCCTTCGCTGAAGCCCGATGATCTGGTCAAGCTGCTGGAGCGTCTCGATCCCGAGAACAGGCCCGGGCGGATCACGCTGATCGCGCGCTTTGGTGCCGGCAAGGTGTTC